>VCAX01000100.1 GCA_013607665.1 Campylobacterota bacterium
TACTTATTAAACTTCTTTGGATATAATCTTACTAAAAAAAGAGTTCTTTATGTTTAAAAATCTAGGAAAAATTATATTTATGATTGAGCTGGGGTTTAAATATAAAAAAATATTTAAAGAGACCTACTTTCACCCATTCATTACACTCAAAGAGGGCTACAAAGCACTCTCAAAAGCAAGAGGAGAGTACTCTAACAAAGTACTCGACTTTCTCAATATTAATGTAAAACTCATAGGAGAACTCCCAAAAGAGGACAAAATTCTCTACGCTATCAACCACCGCTCCCTTTTAGACATCATCGTTATGGAAAATATCTTCTCACGCTATGAAAAAAACGGTACATGGATAGCGAAACAAGAACTTTTTGAAGATCCAATCTATGGAAAATTTTTTGAGTACAGTGGCTGTATAGCAGTTGATTTGGAAAACAAACGCGGACTGCTTAACTTCTTTAAAACTATCAAAAAGATTTTTTCAAAAGTAGATGACATGAACCTCTATATGTTTCCAGAGGGAGAGCGTTTTAAGGGAGAAGGTATTCACAAATTTCAAAGTGGTGCCCAAAAGATCGCTAAAGCGAACAATCTTTCTATTGTTCCTGTTTACATTAAAGGAAAAAATGAAGAGGTCTTTAAAAATGCACCTTATGCCAAACCCTATACAGTAGAGGTCTATGTCGGTAACATTATCTCGCATGAGAATCTTGAAGAGAAATATTTAGAGTTTTACAACTCGATAAAGGGTTAAAATGAGTACAATGACACTTGGTGTAAATATAGACCACGTCGCAGTATTGCGTGAGGCAAGACGCGTCAATGACCCTGATATCTTAGAGGCACTCTTTGTCGCCTGCCAAAATGGAGCAGACCAGATCACTATTCACTTGCGTGAGGATAGACGCCACATTCAAGATAGTGATGTAAAAAACATTTTAGCACACTCCAAACTCCCTGTAAATCTTGAGTGCTCCATAAACCAAGAGATCTTAAACATCGTAAGCAGACTCAAACCCCATCGTGCAACCCTTGTCCCTGAAAAAAGAGAAGAGGTAACAACTGAGGGCGGACTTGATGTTTTTAGCTATGAAAGTGCAATTGCAAATGCCATAGAACAGCTGCATGATGCCCTCATTCCTGTTTCACTCTTTGTTGATCCGACCATAGAGGCGATGGATAAGGCAAAAGAGCTTGGTGCTGAAATGGTGGAGCTGCACACAGGACACTACGCGAATCTTTTTGCAATGCTGCACTCCAATCTTGTATACTCAAATCACTCCGTCAAAGAGCTGGAACTTCCACGCTATGAGCTGGAAACACAGCTGGAAAAAGCGCTGCATTCCCTTAAAATATCGGCACTTCACGCAAAAAAGATCGGTCTAGAAGTAGCAGCCGGCCATGGACTCAACTACAACAATCTCCAAGGGATTATGGCAATCGATGCCATTACAGAGCTTAATATCGGACAGAGTATCATTGCCCGTTCTGTTTTTACAGGACTTGACAGCGCTGTACGTGAGATGAAAAAGCTTACTACTCGATGAGTACAAAACCAAATATTGCCATCAGCATTGGGGATATCAATGGCGTCGGCATAGAGATAGCCCTCAAAGCACATGAAGAGATAAAGCAGCTTTGTAATCCTATCTATTGCGTGAGTCAAAATATTCTCACGCAAGCGGCTGCCCTGCTACATACGCAATTGCCAAAAGATACGCAATTGCCAAAAGATATGCAACTGCGTGAGGTCTTTGGAGATTGCAACATCGAAGTAGGAAAAACCACTGCACAAAGCGGTAGATACTCCTATGACTCCTTTATGCGTGCTGTTGCACTGTGTGAAAACAGGGAGGCAGATGCAGTTGTGACCCTGCCTATTCACAAAGAGGCATGGATGATGGCAGGCATAGAGTATAAAGGGCACACCGACCTTTTACGCAAACACTTCAAGAAAGAAGCGATTATGATGCTGGGATGTCCGCAGATGTTTGTCGCTCTCTTTACAGAGCATATTCCCCTCAAAGATGTGGCTGCTGCACTGAACTTTGAGAGACTTGAGACTTTTTTACTCGATCTGCACAATTCAATACAAAAAGAGAAAATTGCTGTTTTAGGTTTGAACCCTCACGCAGGAGATAACGGAGTATTAGGAGATGAGGAGCAGATCATCACACGAGCTATTGAAAGTGTAAATGCCAAAGTAGGTTTTGAACAGTTTTGCGGTCCGGTAGTTCCCGATGTCGCTTTTGCACCTTACTTTAGAAAAAACTACAACTACTTTGTTGCTATGTATCATGACCAAGGTCTAGCACCACTCAAAGCCCTCTACTTCGATGAAAGTGTAAACATCTCACTCAATCTCCCTATTATTCGCACCTCAGTAGATCATGGCACGGCCTTTGATATTGCCTACAGGAACAGAGCAAATACCCTAAGCTACATCAATGCCATAAAGAGTGCTCTAGAGTTTACAAATAAGTAAAAGATAATTATTTTCCTTTAAGATTTTTTCTGTTATACTTTTGTAATACAAAAGGTAGTACCATACCTTTGTAATTCAAGACATTCGATGAAGGAAAAATAAAATGAAAAAAATCATAGCACTCGCTGTAACAGCCGCTTCACTTATGGCTGGATCATTAGTTCAAGATGCAAAAAATGCAGGACTCAAAGCCATTCCGGCATCCGAAAGTGAGCTTTTAAAGCTTATCGACAACCCAAAAAATCCTATTACAAAAGCAAAAGTAAAACTTGGTAAAAAACTTTATATGGACCCACGTCTCTCAAAAAGTGGACTGATCTCTTGTAATTTTTGTCACAACCTTATGGAGGGCGGTGATGATGGTGTAGATGCTTCAACTGGACATATGTGGCGCCATAATCCACACCACCTCAATGCACCGACTGTTTACAATGCAGTATTTTTCGGCTCACAGTTCTGGGACGGGCGTGCAAAAGATTTAGAGGCACAGGCACAAGGACCGGCACTTGCACATCCAGAAATGGCAGCGACAAAAGAGCATATTGAGAAAGTTGTCAAATCAATGCCGGAGTATGTTAAAGCGTTCAAACAAGCATACGGTGACGATATAAAAATCACTTTTGAAAAAGTAACAGATACCATCGCTAACTTTGAGCGTACACTTGTAACACCTGCACCTTTCGATGCTTTCATGAATGGCAATGCAAATGCTTTAAATGCAAAAGAGAAAGAGGGACTCAAAACATTCATTCAAATCGGTTGTGCATCATGCCATAATGGTGTTGCTCTTGGTGGTGAAATGAATGCAATTAATGTTGCTGCAACATACAAATACATGAATGTCGGTGATTTCGAAGGGGACAAAAACGGTATGGTAAAAGTACCGACACTCAGAAACATCACACAAACTGCACCATATTTTCATAATGGTATGGTATGGAACCTCAAAGATGCCATAAAAGAGATGGGACGCATTCAACTTGGTGCAAAAATCTCAGATAAACAAGCAGAATCAATCGAAGCATTCTTAGGTTCATTTACAGGGAAAAAACCGCATATGATGATGCCAATGCTACCGGCTTCAACATCTGCAACACCAAAACCAAACTTAAACTAATTAGCTTTAAAGCTCCATCGTTTTACAATTAGTAAAACGATGGAGTCTTCTCATGAATAAAAATACTACATTTACACTGACACAAGAAGAAAAAGACCAACTCAAAGAACTTGCAAAACTTGCACTGTATGAAGCAGTACTGCATGACAAAAGAATTCAAATAGATGCCTCACAGATCTCATCAAAACTCTCGCAGCATCTCGGTGCTTTTGTTACACTCAAAGAGCATGGGCAGCTTCGTGGCTGCATCGGAAGATTTGAGCCTGATGTACCTCTGTATGAAGTCATTATTGACATG
>VCAX01000101.1 GCA_013607665.1 Campylobacterota bacterium
GGCCTGTTAGCTCAGTCGGTAGAGCAAGTGACTGAAAATCACTGTGTCCTTGGTTCGATTCCGAGACAGGCCACCACTTCTTAGAAAAAATCATAACACTTTAAACATCATTATATATCTTTTGGATAAAATACTACTCTAATTACAAACAGGATTTTTTATGCAAAAACGATTCACTATTTTACTCTCTTTACTATTTTTAGCATTGATGATGAATTCATGTTCAAAAGAGGTCGATGAGTACAACAAGCCGGCTGTTTACTGGTACGGCAAGATTATTCAGTCTGTCTCAGAGGGAGATATGGATAAAGCGGATGATTACTACTCTTCGCTGCAAGGAGAACATATCGGCTCTCCTTTATTACCTGAAGCGACAATGATACTTGCAATCGCGCATATGCATAATGAAGAGTATCTTCTAACAGAACATTTTTTAAATGAGTATATGAAGCGTTATGCCAATGAAAATGAGATTGAATTTACAGAGTTTTTAAAGATAAAAGCAAAATATATGGCATTGCCAAATCCAAGACGTGATCAGGTGCTTATCTCCGAAGCCATTCAAGAAGCAAATGCTTTTAAACGGAAGTACCCACGCTCAATGTACTATGCTCTAGTTGATAGCATGTTGACAAATCTTTATCTTGCTGATGCTGTACTCAATGAGACTATAGCCTCTTTGTATGATCGTATAGATAAGCCAAAATCAGCAGCATACTATAGAACGCTTATACCTGAAAAATGGATAAACTGGGATGAAGTAGAACGTGCCAACACACCATGGTATAGAGAGATGTTTGAGGGAGACGGCACCTCTTCTTGGTATGCATTTATTATTCCAGATACACAAAGTGTCGTCTCACGCAACACAGTACAAGATACGAACGAAACAAATGAAACAAAATAAGTAAGGATAACTATTTATGAAATTAAGCAATTATGGAGAATTTCCAGCGGATATCCCTGTTATCGCAGAGGATGAGCTTTTTTTATATCCATTTATGATATCACCGCTCTTTTTAAGTGATGAGAGCAATATTGCAGCAGCAACGAAGGCAATCGATGAGAACTCTTTGGTCATTGTCTGTGCGACAAAAGCACAACATGAGGAAGAACGAGATTATGAGTCCTTGTATGACGCTGGAGTTGTCGGTTCTATAATGCGTAAGGTCGCACTGCCTGATGGCAGAGTAAAGGTGCTTTTTCAAGGACTTGCCCGTGCAAAATCACTCTACAAAGTTGCAGACAATCCACTCATAGCGCATGTCGACATACTCGAAGCGACAGAGGTGAACTCACTGAAGATCGATGCAATTTTAGAAGTTGTGCGAGAAAAGGTAAGGGCACTCTCTGCGGTGAGTAACTATTTCCCACCTGACCTGTTGCGTACAATAGAAGAAAATCATGACCACAATCGCATCATCGATCTTATCTGCTCGACGATCAAACTTAAAAAAGAGCAGGCGTACAAACTTTTTGTTGAGACTGATACAGAAAAAAGATTTCTAGATCTCATTGACATTCTCATCGATGAGATAGAGGCAAATAAACTACAGCGTGAAATTCGTTCAAAAGTGCATACGCATATTGAAAAAGTCAATAAAGAGTACTTCTTAAAAGAGCAGCTCAAGCAGATCCAAAAAGAGCTTGGCACTGATACAGCTCGTGAAGAAGAGATAGAAGAGTACTATAAAAAGCTTGAAGCGAAAAAATCTAAAATGGGTGAAGATGCCTATAAAGAGATCAAAAAACAGCTGGAGCGTTTTGCACGCATGCATCCGGACTCTTCTGACGCTTCTATGATGCAGACCTATTTGGACTGGGTGCTTGACATTCCTTTTGGGGCGTATGCAAAAAAACCGCTCAAGATTGAAAATGTTGAATCACAGCTCGACAAAGATCACTATTCGCTGCAAAAACCAAAAGAGAGAATCGTAGAGTACTTTGCGGTCAAAGAGCTTTTGGAGCTGCGTGGCATTGCTTTGAAAAAGACGGCAGGGGCGATTCTTTGTTTTTCAGGCCCTCCTGGTGTAGGAAAGACATCACTTGCCAATTCCATTGCAACAGCACTCAAGCGTCCGCTTGTACGTATCGCGCTTGGTGGACTTGAAGATGTCAATGAACTGCGTGGACATCGCCGTACCTATGTCGGTGCAATGCCGGGGCGCATTACGCAAGGACTCATCGATGCAAAAAAGATGAATCCTGTCATTGTCTTAGATGAAATTGACAAAGTTTCGCGTTCACAGCGTGGTGATCCGACTGCGGCACTGTTAGAGATTCTCGATCCTGAACAAAATTCTGAGTTTAGAGACTATTATCTCAATTTTGATTTAGACCTCTCTAATGTTATTTTTATCGCTACGGCAAATGATGTCGGACGCATTCCGGCTCCACTGCGTGACAGAATGGAGTTTATTGCACTCAGCTCTTACACACCGCAGGAGAAGTTTGAAATTGCGAAGCGTTATCTCATACCGCAAGAGTTGAAAAAACATGGACTCAAAAAATCGGAACTTACAATTTCAAAACCGGCTTTGCGTGAGCTTATTCACAGCTATACGCGTGAGGCAGGTGTGCGAAATCTCAGACGAAGAGTTGCCGAAATGTGCCGCAAAGCAGCACGTGAACTCCTCAAAGATTCACAAACAAGTAAAGTGTCCATTACACTCAAAAATCTCAAAGAGTTCTTTGATAAGTCTGTATTTGAAATAGAGAAGACAGACAAGGTTCCTGTTGTCGGCGTGGTTAATGGACTTGCGTGGACAGCAGTTGGCGGAGATGTACTCAAGATCGAGTCTATTCGCATTAAGGGGAAGGGTAATCTCCAACTAACCGGAAGTCTTGGTGATGTAATGAAAGAATCAGCTCGTATTGCCATGAGTGTAGTCAAAACGTTAATAGACAAACGAAAACTGCGTATTTCACAAGAGAATATCCCGATGACCTATACAGAAAAAACTGAGAAAAAGAAGGTCGATCCAAGTGAGGTCTATAAACGCTATGACCTGCATGTACATGTTCCAGACGGTGCGACGCCAAAAGATGGACCAAGTGCGGGAATTGCTATGGTGAGTGTAATCGCTTCTATACTCAGCTCACGCAAGATACGCTCAGAAATTGCGATGACAGGTGAAGTGTCACTTAGTGGGGAAGTGCTGCCTATCGGTGGACTTAAAGAGAAGCTTATTGCCGCATACAAGGCTGATATGAGTAAAGTTCTGATTCCTGTAAAAAATTATGAGAGAGATTTGGAAGATATTCCAAAAGAGGTACAGGAAGCTTTAGAAATAGTTCCTGTTAAACAGGTTGAAGAGGTCTTAAAACAAGTTCTTATATAGAACTTGTTTAGACAATAACTGTCTCCATTTTACTGATGAGGTCATCATTTCTGATAGGCTTCATTAAAAAACCATTCGCTCCATACTCCAAGGCTTCGCTCTTTTTCGTTTCATCTGTTGTCAGTACAATAATCGGTAATTGACGTAAGTTGTCATCTGCACGTACGACTTTGAGCATATCGATACCACCCATGATAGGTATAATAATGTCTAATAAAATGAGATCGATGTCATCTCTTGCTTTAAGCTCTCCGATAGCATCAGAACCATTTTTAGCTTCGATAACCTCTTTTACATGCCCACTCTTCATAAGCATTGATTTTAAGAGTTTGAGGTTGATAATATCGTCATCTACTGCGAGTACAACTAAGTCTGTTCTTGTCATTTTTATTTCCCTTGTTTATA
>VCAX01000102.1 GCA_013607665.1 Campylobacterota bacterium
ACGCTACAACATTACCAATTAAGAGGTGATAAATGAAAATATCTATGAAAAAAAGGAAGATAGGCTATACATACGGTAGTGTATCTGGTCACTTTGCATTTCGTAAACAAAAAAGCATTGCCTTTGAATCAACACTTGAAAGAGATTTGCTTACATTATTAGAGTTTAATGATAGTGTTGATGATGTTATTGAACAACCTCTTACTATAGAATATATAAACCATAACGGAAGAGCTGTAACCTACACCCCTGATTTTCTAGTTGATTTTAAAGAAGCGGGAGCTTCAATTCTAAAACGACCTAGAAAACCACTCTTAATTGAAGTAAAACCTAGAGAAAAATTACAAAAGCATTTTGAAGAACTCAAACCTAGATTTAAAGTTGCAATGAAATATGCACATGCGAATGATATGATTTTTAAAATATATGATGAGAGTAAAATTAGAACCCCTTACTTAAAGAATATTCTTTTTCTTAAAAGATATAAAAGGCTTACATATAAAGAAGAGGATGAATCCAATATTCTAGCCTATATAAATAGTTCTGGTTCACTAACAGTTGAAGCTGCTATTGAATATCTATTTGTGAGTAAAGAACAAAAATCCATGGGCTTAGGACACATTTGGAATCTTTTAGCAAACAAAATATTGCTCTGTGATTTTAGTAAGATACTAGATAAACAAACAATAGTGTGGGCAAACAATAATTTATCATTTGGAGGGGATGATGCATAAAGAAGAAATACAATCAGTAAAACTCAATAGGAGCAGTATTCAAATTAAAGAAAACGAGTATGTTGGGTATCAGAACGAAGTCTATAAAATTTCTAGCATCATTGACTTTAGTGAAGTTGTTGGTATTGATATAAAAACAAAGAGAGCAAAGAGACTACGAATAAGCGATATAAAGCCTATTTCAAATGGTAAAGATATCAAGCTACCAATCTTTAATGATATAGGCGAATACACAGATAGCGAATTTCAAGAGATACAGAAAAAGTATCTAGCAATAGAACCTCTTTTATCTGATCATATCACACGCAAAGAAATTGAAGAACATGCAGAAAAAATTAATATTCACTACACAACACTCTATAGATGGTTAAGACGATACCAATCAACTGGCACTCTTCTCGGTTTACTTCCAAAACCGTCAGGAAGAAAGAAAGGAGAGACCAGACTAGATTTTGCAACGGAAGAGATTATGCAAAATATTATTAGCACATACTATCTCTCTAAACAAAAACCATCTATTCAGGCAGTGATTCGTAAGATAAACATTGAATGTAAAAATCGTAAGATTGTTGCACCGGGAAAAAATACAATCAGAAATAGGATTCATAAACTCTCTGAATACGAGGTACTTAAGAAGCAGGGCAATCGCTCTATGGCAAGAACTAAATTTGAGCCTGTTCCTGGAAAGTTTGAATCTGATTACCCTATGCAACTTATTGAGATTGACCATACCCCTGTAGATTTAATCTTAGTTGATGATGAACACAGAGAACCAATAGGAAGACCTTGGATAACAGTAGCTATTGATATCTATAGTCGAATGATTGTTGGATATTATCTATCGCTTAGTGCTCCGAGTGTTACTTCTGTTGCTATGTGTATTACAAATGTGGTACTTCCAAAAGACAAACTCCTTTTAGAACTAGATATTGATTCTAATTGGGATGTTTGGGGTTTTCCGGAGACTATCCATGTAGATAATGGTGCCGATTTTAGGGCAGAAGCTATTAAAGATGCGGGATTAGCTCATGGAATAAACATAGAGTTTCGTCCCGTAGGAAGATCTAACTTTGGAGGACATATTGAAAGAGTAATAGGAACTCTTATGAATGCAGTTCATGAAATTCCAGGTACTACATTTTCAAATATTCAAAAACGCCAAGAGTATGATTCAAATAAACATTCATCAATGACATTTAGTGAATTTGAAAAGTGGCTAGTAACCTTCATTACAAAAATCTACCATAAGCGAAAACATACTGGAATCAATCTATCTCCAGAGCAACTTTGGGAAGATGGTGTATTTGGTGAAGATGCACCAGTTGGATTAATGCCAAAACCTACAGACCCATTAAGTGTAACAATTGACTTTTTACCAATCTTTAAAAGAACTATTCAAAAGAATGGTGTTAATATAGATGGTATAAATTATTATGACCATCTATTGCGTTCAAAAATAAATATACTCGATGATGATGGAAAGAAAAAGCGATTTATTTTTAAAAGAGATCCACGGAACATAAAGTTTCTTTGGTTCTATGATAATGAAACGATGGAGTATTATAAAATTCCAGCAGCAGACCAATCAATGCCAGACATGACTCTATGGGAATTAGAGTCCATCAAGACTCACCTGCGAGAATCTGGTTCAAGACAAATCAATAATATTGAAATATTAGAAGCTCACGAAGAGCTAAACAGACAGATAGAAGATGCATCGAAAAAAAGCAAAAAAGCAAGACGTGCAAAACAGAGACTTAAAAACAAAGATAAAGAAATGGTTCAGCAAACCCTACCAAAAGAAATATTACCAAAGGTCCAAGATGATGATTTTTGGGATGAAGATGTTTCAGATATAGCAGAGGATTGGTAATGGAAATAGTGTATAAACATCTAAATGATCAGTGTCAAGATATCGTTTTATTGGATGCAAAAGATAGAATACGATATATGCATAAAGATATTTTGATTGAATATCCAAAAATAAAAGAGATTCACAGTTTGCTTAATCAACTAATGGATAGACCAAAAAAACCTAGAATGCAGAATCTTTTAATTATTGGAGAGTCTAATATTGGTAAGACTTCAATAATTACTTCATTTGAAAAGAAGCACCATAGTTATGGAATAGAAGACGAAAACGAGATGAGTGTTATAGTAAGACCTGTCATCTTAGCACTAGCCTCTGATAATGCTGATGTTAAAGATTTGTACACATCTATACTTGAAGCATTTTGGTCACCATTTAACCCGGGAGATACTCTTGTAAAACTACGCCATCAAGTTTTTCACCAGATGCAGGAGTGTAATGTAAAGATACTCATAATTGATGAAATTCACCATTTTTTAAGAGGTACTTCTAAGCAGCAACGTAATGTGATGGATGCACTTAAAAATATTGGCACTAAACTTATGATTCCTATCGTAGGTGTTGGACTAAGAGAAGCATCTTTAATTTTAACCTCTGATCCACAACTTAGTAGCAGATTTGACTTGATTAAATTATCAAAGTGGGAACTCAATAAAGATTTTAGAGTACTCCTCCAAGCATTTGAAAAAAGATTATCACTTAAAAAACCTTCTAATCTTGCATCTAAAGAGAAAGCCACGCTTCTGCATATGATTTCCCAAGGTAATTTAGGTAACTTGCATAGACTCTTAATAGAGTGTGCCTCTTATGCTATTGAAAATGAAATAGAAGAGATAACTCTTGATATTATCAATAAGTTTAAATGGATTAAACCAACCAACTCTTTAACGCCTAGAGAGATACCTATTTAAAATGAACCTTGCAATTGAACCAAAAGCTTTTAGCGATGAGTCACTTAACTCTTGGCTCATAAGAAGTTCAGTTGCAAATGGAAGTGATCCACGAAGCTTTTATATCGCTT
>VCAX01000103.1 GCA_013607665.1 Campylobacterota bacterium
TTTATGTGCGAAAGTTGAGTTAATTACTACAAGTGTAAAAGCACCAAGTATCAAGTTTAAATAAAAATCATCTCGCATAAACTGCTCCTGCTAAAAAATATCATTTATACATCTATTTTACAGTGAATTATCTTTACAAACACTTATGAGTGTTTGTTTAGTTTTTATATAACAACTATGATTACAAAAACTCATAGGTGTGTACTTGGAAAAAGAAAAAGCTTTGGCAAAATTTATGGATCAAATTGTTGAAAATGTTAAAGCTGAAAGAAAAAGCGTAAAGTAAGCCAGTTAAAACTTGCTCAAATTCTAGGACACAAATCACCCAACTATGTTGCAAAAATTGAAACTAGAAAACATGATGTTCATTACAATTTAGAACACCTTTATAAAATTGCTTTTGAATTTGAAATAGAAGTAAAAGATTTAATCCCTCAAATCCAAAAGTAGCAATACTTATTGCCAAACTGCCAAACTATTTATACAGATTATTAACCATCGTTTTTCCACTATCAGGTGCAAGTTTTGCATATCTTAATGTCATACTAATACTTTTATGATTCATCAACTTTTGAATCGTATATATTGGTGTTTCATTAATTGCCAAATGTGATGCAAATGTATGTCGTAAAGTATGTATCACAACCCTATTTTGAGCATCTTTTTTTTCTAATCCATTATTAAAAAGTTTATTAAAGAGCCACTTGCAGATTCCCACAAAAGTAGGCAATTTATCATATCATATCATATTTTTGACATAAAGTAGAGTTTAACTCATTTTTATCTATACTATCGATGAAATTTTGCAAAGTTGGTATAAATAAAATTGAAATCATTTCAAAACCTTATATTATTACAAAATCTTTATAGGCTTAAAGCCGTAGGGTTTGAGTATATTGACCATTTTAGCATCAATGAAAAAAACAATTATGCCCAACCAAATTCACTTTCTGAAGTAGCATACAATATTAAAAACTGCCATCTATGCGATTTGAGCAAATCACGCAGGCAAAGTATGAGTGGTTTTGGAAATGCAAATGCCAATCTTGTTATAATTGACTATCTGGTATCACAGGCTCAAGATGATGCAAATGATTACTATGTCGGTCGTTCCGGAGAGACGCTTAAAAATATGATTGAAAAGGTTTTAGAACTTACTATGCAAGAGGTTTACCTCACGCATGCCATAAAGTGTAAACCACTCCAATCAAACAAACCCTCTCCTTCAGAATGGAACTCTTGTAAAAGTTACCTTTTTAGCCAGTTGGAGTTTATTCATCCAAAGGTCATCGTAACACTTGGCAAAGAGGCATATGCACACTTGACAAACGACAATGAAGAGAACTTTGAAAATGTTCGAGGACATGTCATTGATTACCAAAACTATAAACTCGTTCCGATATACCATCCCCAGTATTTACTGCGGAATCCGGAACTCAAAAAAATAACTTTAAATGATTTACATACGATAAAGAGCTGCTTATGAAAAAACTATTATTTTTAACCCTGCCGGTTATCATCTTTGCACAAAGCTTTATGATATCCAATATCACCCTGCCAAAAACATACATCCAAAACTTGGATCCTTACGAATGCGACGATGCCTGTATGCGAGATTATTTGGACAAAGGAATGATATTCTCATTTTTGGCTCACGCAGATAAAAAACTCACAGACAAAGAACTTGATGATGCTAGAGTCATGAACATCGCCATTCTTAACATTGGCGCTTTCAATGCCGGTGGAAAACTAAAAATCGCACTACTTATACCTTATAAAAAGATTGGCAAATATGCTTCTTCGACCATTAATGCAACGTTTGCGTATCTTATGACAAAAAGCAACCCATTTACACTCAAAAGCTACCGTGTAGAGAGTGAAAATAAAGAAGACCTCAGTAGCGCTCTGAGAAAGATCCAAGATGACGGTTTTGCTTATGTCATTGCACCGCTTACAAAAGAAGGTGCGCAAAACATCATAGACCTTGATCCAAATCTCAACATCTATTTTCCAACAATTAATAAAAATGATATTAACACTACATCGGCCTACTATGTTTTTGGAGGTATCGATTACAATGCGCAGAGTAAAATGCTTCTTAAAGAGGCTGTTTCTCCACTCATTATCTTTTTAGACAAGTCACAAACCGGTAAGAAACTGGCACTCTATCAGGAAAAAGAGTTCTTGCATCCTACAAAAAGTGTAGAAGAGCAGGTCGAGGATGAAGGGATTTTCGGAAGTTTTTTCACTTCATCCGCAGCGACCGATGAAACTGCAGATAATGAAACAACGGACAGCGCAGACGAAAATGCTACAGAGAAAAAAGTCATTAAGTATTTCATCTCACGCAGAACAACGAACTTAGAGCACTACCTCAAAGGGAATGAAGATATACTCAACGGCTCTTTTTTCCTTAACACGCCTATCATTAAAAGTGGTATGATTATGTCGCAATTGACACTCTATGATACAAATGCGACAAATATTCTCTCCACGCAGATAAATTATGACCCTTTACTACTTTCAATGACGCAGTACATTGACAGAGAAAAGATGATAGTTGCAAACTCAATCATTAAAAACAACAGAGTCCTCATTGAAACAAACTCTCTTCTTGGCAATGACATTGTTTATGATTGGATCAACTATACGACAACAATAGGTGTAGATTATTTTTACAACGAAATTACAGGAGATGGCAGAGATTATGATATCAATGTAACAGACAATCAGATGATATACGGCATAGAACTACTACGTCCCGGTAGAACGAAATTCCTACCTTTTGTTTCCTCAAGTGAAGAGTGAGAGCACAAGCTCTCTACTCTCCTTATCTAACTTTTGCACCTTACCCTCAAATGTGATATAGACAAGTAATATCTCAAGCTCAAATATCTTCACATCCTCTCGAAAAATAGTCTGTTTAAGAGAAAAAGAAGCAGCTTTCATCGCTACAAGCTCTGTCTTGATCTCAAGCAGATCACCAAGTTTTGCACTTGTATAAAAGTCTGCATTGACCTTGCGTGCAACAAAATGCCCATTTTGTAAAACAGGGCTCATTCCTCTTGTAAAAAAAGCATCACTCCTCGCCCGCTCACAAAAATAGATAGATAGTTCATATGCCCTCGCATATGTTTTTAATGTGATGTCAGAACTCTTATGTCCCAACATGCGACTCACCCATAAGATGTCTTCACCTCTTGTTATCATCATCGTTGCAAAAGAGTGTCTTAACTGATAGAGGTAACGCTTATCTCCCTCTTCAAGTAACTTCTTGAACTGTACTGCGATAATGTCATGACTATAGAATGGCTTCCGAGAACTGTTCAAGAACACATCTCCTTTAGGGTCACCACCTGTCAGCTCATATTGCTGTAAAAAGAACTCTTTTACACCTGATAACATCTCAACGTCACGAACAGACGCCTTTTTTTTGGCGGTCCATTTTTTCCCTGAATACGAGTGCGTCTTACTTTGATGATCTCTTCATCGAAAAGAACATCACTCCATTTACAAGCCAAGAGCTCACCAGGTCTCATTCCTGTACGGGACATAATGCCAATAAAGTTTCTTAGTTGACCATTTGCCTTTGCTATAAGAT
>VCAX01000104.1 GCA_013607665.1 Campylobacterota bacterium
CTTTTTTTACAAGAGAGGAGACGGGTGCTTTGTGGAGCGCATCAAGATCTACCCAAATGCACTCCTCTTCTATAGTTGGCAGATGATAGAGCTTTACAGTGAGTCTGTATTTTGTATAGGCATGTTTGAAACTACGTAAAAAATTCTCCTCAAGCGGATCGACACTTGGCAGCGTGAGCATTCCCTTGTACATTGTGCCTTCTGTTTTTGTGAGTGCCACTTTATTCTCACGGATGCAGATGCCATAAAAGAGCTCAAGGGATTCATAGGCTGTTTTTTTTGTTCGGGTGTAGAGCTCGGGTTCTTCTTTTCCCTGACACTCCTCACGCAAGGGACAGCTGCTGCAGTCTGGATTTTTTGGCAGGCAAACGAGTGAGCCTAAGTCCATAAGTGCGAGATTGTGCGCGCGTGGCTCTTGGTGGTTGAGCAGTTGTGCCGCGTGCGTATCTATACTTTTTGGATTGGCAGAGAGCAGGGCAAAGTAGCGTTTGATGACACGCGCGATGTTGGTATCAACCACTGGTATGTTTTGATGGTGTCCAAAGGAGCAGATGGCACTTGCCGTGTAGCTTCCAATTCCCGGTAGTTTGAGGAGCTCTTTATACTCGTTTGGCAGTATGCCTTGCGTGAGCTGTGCCGTTTTGTGAAGATTGCGCGCGCGTGAGTAGTAGCCAAGACCGCTCCACGCAGAGAGTACCTCTTCAAGTGTCGCTTCCCCAAGGCTTTTAAGTGTGGGAAATTTTTGTAAAAATTGCGGGTAGTATTCATCCCGCACGCGATTAACCTGCGTTTGCTGCAGCATAATTTCACTGAGATAGATATGATAGATATCATCTGTATTTCTCCAAGGCAGTGCATGACGGCCGTTTGCTTCATACCACGTGAGAAGTTTTTTCATAGGAGCTGCTCTTTGACAAATTCACGGTAGTGCCCCTCTTTTTCTTCAAGCTCTCTATGTGTACCGCGTTGCACTATCTCGCCGTTGTTAAGTACATAGATCATATCGGCATTTTTTACGGTGCTCAGTCGGTGTGCGATCGTGATGACGCTCTTTTTCTCAAGGATCGGTTCAAGTGCTGCAAAAAGTTTGGCTTCGGTATGCACATCAAGTGCTGAGGTGGACTCATCGAAGATAACGACACTCGGGTCAGCTATGAGCATGCGTGCAATGCTAAGACGCTGTCTTTGTCCGCCTGAGAGTCGGATGCCGTGATGACCGACGATTGTGTCGAGCTTTTCGGGCATATTTGCCAGCATATCATCAAGTTGCGCAATCTCTAAGGCTTTGTAAATTGCCGCATCGTCTATGTTTTCATCTCCCATTGTAATGTTAAAACGCAGCGTTGCATTAAAGAGAATGGGCATCTGTAAAACAAGAAATATCTTCTCACGCAGGGAGTGCCTGTCAAGTTTCTCAATAGCTGTCTCATTGTAGGTGAGCTCTCCAGAGCTTTTTTCATAAAATCCGGAGATAATCTGCGCTAAGGTGGTCTTTCCACTTCCACTTCCACCGATAAGTGCTATCTTTGAGCCGTAAGGCACGGAAAAATTAATGTTCTTGAGCACCTCTTTTTGACTGCTTGCATAGGAAAAAGAGAGATTTTCCATCGCAATATCGACCGCTTTGCCGCTAAGTTTTATCTTCCCGTTTGCTTCATGTTTGAGTGTGAGCAGCTTGTTAATGCGCCCGAGTGCCGCTTTTGCAGAAGCGTAACTGTACTGCATGGAGAGAATGTCCTGTACCGGTGTCATAATGAACCAGATGTAGCCAAACATCGCAAACATCATACCGATGCTCAGGTCACTGTAAGCGACCAGTAGCAGACCCGTAGCGCGGATAAGCTCGAAAACCGAGAGAAAAATGGTGTAAGAGAGCTTTTCATAGGCGACACTTTTGAAACTAAAGGCATTGGAGGCCTCTTGTATCTTTTTTGCCCCTTTGATGGCTTTAGTGAAAAAGTACTCCTCTTTATTGCTTGCTTTTATCTGTCCAAAAAGCTCTAAAGTTTCACCTACATTCTCTTGAAAGTTTGCGATGGCTCTGTTTTCGTGTGCTTTAAGCTCGCCAACGCGTGCAGACATCTTTTTACTTACAAACATAATAAGCGGCTGTACGAAGAGAATCAAAATGCCTAGTATCGGATCGATCGCTATCATGACGACGCCGACAGAGGCAAGGGTTAAAACGGAAGCGACGAATTTTGAGGCAGAGTTTATGATGAAGGCATCGAGCGTATCGACATCGGTGATAAGATTTGCAGTGATAGCACCGCTTCCAAGTGTTTCATACTCATTCATTGATGTGTACTGCAGATGCGTGAGCAGACGGCGGCGAATCATAAAGGTGACGTATTTGGAAATAGCGGTAAATATTTTGCTTGTGAGCACGTTTAAAAAGTTGTATAGAAATCGTAAAAAGATAACGGCAAATACAACAAGTGCGATGTAGTAAAATGCAGAACCGCTTCCAAAGAGCGTATCAATGGTAGGGACAATATAGTGTGGCTTGTGCAGCAAGACTTCATCGACCATCATTAGCAGCATCAACGGTACTGGAATACTTATAATGATGGCAATAAGTGTGATGATCTGCCCCTTTATAAAAGCACTTTTTTTGTGCAGGGCAAGTTTAAAAATTGTTTTTATATCGATAGCTCTGTTTTTCATAAATGAATTATATCTCATTTGCTATTTTGAAAAAGAAGAAATTTTTAGATATAATTTAAAATTAGAAAAATAATAAGGTTAGATTATGAATAAGCTGTTTTTACCGATGATGATTTTTGCTTTAACAACAGTGAGCCTGAATGCAAAAAATATTGATGCCAAACAAGAGGAAGCTTTGAAAGAGAAACATCTCAAAGAGCAGATGGAGCGAGAAAAGAAGTTTGCCAAAGAACAGAAATTTTACAAAGGTGACGAGTATGACTTCTCTGCACAGAAAGTTGACCAGAATGATTTGGATTCTATTCCTGTGATTGAACCTGAGAACGATTTTGACATGACGGATGTCTATCGAGACGATATTTAAGGATCTATTCGTAAATAAGACAATTCATGTTAAAAAAGTTTTTCAAGGACATCACGTAAACTCTCAATATATAGATCTTTTGTCATTTCTGTTGTATTGACTCTTATATCTATGCTTATCTCTTTATCTTGTAAGAGTTTCTCAAGTGCTTTTCTCATCTGCTTAATTTCATCTGCACTATTATTAAAGATTAAAAAGTTATCTCCATAAAAACGGTAGAGCATACTCTCTTTTGAGAGTGTTTTTTTCAAAATATTGGCTATATCAATGAGTAGTTCATCGCCTCTATCCCAACCATGTACTTTATTGTAATTGTGAAAGCCTTTTAAAGAGAGCCAAACAATGTGCTTATAGTTTTGTAAAATATGAATATCTTTGAGGAGTGATGTTTCATTGTAAAGCCCACTTAGAGGATCTTTGTAAAAGTAGCTAAAGCGCTCAAGTTCAAGCATGTTTTGTGGTTTTTGATGGTGCGTTTCCTCTATGTGGACGTCTTTGAG
>VCAX01000105.1 GCA_013607665.1 Campylobacterota bacterium
CATTCAAATTTTTCTATCTGTTTTGTCTGTGTATTATAGATAGGCTGGAAAAAACCAATGACCTTCTCTTCTTCAATTGCACTACGAATTTTATTTATCCAGTAGATATTTTCTTGTTGCTTTTTTGCATATGCTGATTTGGTTTCAAAAATCTTATAGGAACTTTTTTTTATACAAGCGAGCTTCGTGAACTGCCGCAGCAGCATGGTTGAATGTTATAATGCCATTCCCCATGGCTACACCGATTGTGACAGAGATTTTTACGATAATATCATCATGATCAAGTTCGATTTCTGTTTGATTGAAAAATGAGATAATAGACTCGGAAAACTCTTTCAACTCACGAAAATTAAAAAAATCCTTAACAACGTAAACAAATTCATCACCATCAAAACGAAAGAGTCGCGCATTCTTTGATGTTAACATTTGCAAATGTTTCGCTATTACAACAAGTAACTCATCTCCTACAACATATCCATAGGCATTATTGATATCACTAAAATTATCTATATTGACAACAAAGATATTGAGACGGCTATGCAGCTTGATATGCTCTAATAAAGCAAAGCGATTCTCAAGTCCTGTGAGTTGGTCTTTATAAAAATCCCACTTTTTTTTGCAATTTAAACTTCATGGAATTATTTTATCACATAATCAGTTTATTTATACTGAAGCTGAATAAATGCTTCCGGCTGCATACTTCTGTACTTTGGAATTTCCTGCCCTATGTTTGCATTGATATAGGTCGGATCAGCCATCACATATCTGCGTGAGCCGATCTTCACACTGTCTCCCTGCAGAGGAATGTAAAGTGCTGTAGTCATATGATCGCTGTATTTTACACCGACAACACGTACACCAAAAAGCTCTTTGACCAAGTAGGCAAACAACACCACTCTATCTTCACAATCCGAAGCACTGTAGACTAAGGTCTCCTCAGCAAACATCACTTTTTCGTGTCCAAACTGTTCATCATCTCTTTCATACTTAAATGCTTTTTGAACAAAACGTAAAACAATATTCATCGCTTCACTCATTTTTTTGCCGTCTGTATATTTTTTGATATCTTGAGCAAGCGCTTTGTAGGTTTGGAGTTCCATAGGTGCATTGAAATATACTTTGTAATCTACCTGCGGATAGGTATTCATAAAATCTATAATATTTTTATTATAGCTGTAAGTTGCCGTATAGACTTTTCCGTAATCCTTAAAGCTTACTTTTTTATTTGCTCTGTTCTCACGCAACAAAGGCAACTTAGATATACTAAAATCCAATGCTTTTGTTGCATCAGGATAATCCTGTGCATAAGTATAAATCTGCTCAATTGCTTTTTTATTATAACGCGAAATAATGTAGTAGTATTTACCACTAAACTTATAACGCGGCGTGGCATAGATAATATCTTTTGAATAGTGCAGTAAAACAATGTTTTTACGCTCAGTCAATGCAATTTTCACATTGTAACCAAGTTTATTGAGCAAAAACCAGACATAGATATTTGCTTCATTATTATCCATAAACGTTCTGCGTGATAATTTCTTTACAAGGAGATAGGTTCCCCAATCATTGAGTTGCAAATCTTGTTTATATTTTTTTATCTCTTCAAGTGTCACAGCATAATTACTCGAAGCTAAAACAGAAAAAAAGTTTGCTATGCCTGCCTGATTTTGGGGATAAAATTTTGCTTTATAGATATTTTTATCGATAGTAAAACCGACAGCAGAGGCAAAAAAATCAAAAGTCACATCTTTATGCAACTCTTTTTGCGGTCTCTCTTTAGGTAATTGTTTTACTTTTTTAGGCACTTTTATTTGAACGAGAGGCCCAACTTTCGGTGCTTTTGTCTCTTGCAAAGGTGTAATGGATTTTGGTTTTGGTGCCTTGTACATAGGTGGAGTAATAAAGGCCTTATACTCTTTCCATTGTGCTTTTAAATACTCATTAAAGGCATTATCCCGTTCATCTTTATAGTTGCTAAACGATTCAGACTGAACTTTTTTAAATTCTTCAAAACTGCCTGCACTTAAAAGCGTTACACTCAAAAGCACCAGCAGATTAAAACGGCCAAACTGCTTGAATAAGTTTTGTACCCCATCCTTGTTTCGTTGCACGGTCCATATCCCCCTCGGTTTTATAGAGTATCTTCGCATCACTTACCTGTGTAGAACTTATTTTATTGTATTGATCGATATCATAAGGGCGAATTACACCTGTAATCTGAATAATCTGTTTTTGATCATCTACAAGTATCTCACGCTTCCCTGAAATAAAATAATTTCCATTTTGAAGTACTTTCACTATTCTAGCAGAAATTGTCGTTGTAAAGCTAGCATCTTTTGTTGCACTTCCCTGTCCCTTATAGGCACTGTCCGATTTTGCGCTAAAGCCAATATCGCTATAGCCGTTTATCTTGCTTATACCGCTTTGAACATTCCCGTTTGCCGCACCGGCACTAGAGAATATCCCGCCACCTAGATTTGAAGAGTCACTTTCCGAGAGTTGCTTCGTTCCTGTATTTGAGCTCTTTGCATTTTCTGAAATCACTACAGTGACAATGTCATTGACATGCATCGCTTTATGGTCTGAAAAAAGAGGATTATCCCCTTTTCCAAAAAGACTGCCTGTCGAACTAAAGTCCTGTTTCTCCTCTTTTGACGGCATCTGCTCGACATATGCAGGTGGCTCAAAATTTATCTCTGGATCTGTGAGTTTCGCTGTACAGCCACTCAGTAGATAAGCACTTATGACAAAGAAGAGTAAAATCGGTAAGTTTTTTTTCATTAAATCTCTTTAGTAGTATTATTGATGTATAATTCTAGCAATTTCAGTTCCATTATAAAAGGATAATATCAAATGAGTTTACGCGATACAATTAACAACGATGTCAAAGAGGCGATGAAAGCCAAAGATACAAAAAAAAGAGATGCACTTCGCCTCTTAACTTCAGCTTTTAAACAGATAGAAGTCGATGAGAGAAAAGAGCTTACAGATGATGATGTCATCAAAATCATTCAAACACAGATCAAACGAAGAAATGATGCAGCCAGCCAGTACAAAGAGGCAGGACGTGATGATCTGATGCAGACAGAGCTTGATGAAATAGCCTACTATGAGGTCTATCTTCCAAAACAACTAACAGATGAGGAGCTCGAAGCTGAACTCAAAGCAATCATCGAACAAGTTGGTGCTGCGTCACCTAAAGACATGGGAAAAGTAATGGGGGCTGCATCAAAAGCACTTGCAGGAAAAGCTGACGGAAAACGCATCAGCACTTGTGTAAAGTCACTGCTGGCTTAAATCCTACCAGTCATCCAAGACGAAGCCCTTTGGCTCGTCATCTCCAATTTCCTTGTGTAAGCTGACCTTCTTGATTGTAATATTCATACAACTCATTTACTGTATGAGTATTAAT
>VCAX01000106.1 GCA_013607665.1 Campylobacterota bacterium
GACAAAGACTTCGTCACATAGAGTTCTTTGTTGTACTTGGACTTTTTCTTCTTCACTAGCAGCTCGAGTTCATCGAAATCGTTTGCAAGCCGTTTTCGTATGGTGTTTGCGATTTCTAAAAATTCACTGTCCATATGGAGTGATTTTGCAAACTCAAGCCCATAGATGCTGCTGCCGCTTCCGGCTTGCAACACTCGGTTAAAGACAAGTTTATCAGCCTCTTCGTCATACTCAACGCTAAGATGCAGATCGACGACATTATTTAGTTGTGTGATTTCCGGCATAGTAGAGAGTTGATGCAGGTGCGTTGCAAAAAGAAACAAGCAGCGTACATCAGAGAGCTTTTTAATGGCACTCGCAACAATGGCAACACCGGAGAGTGTCTCTGTTCCGTGACTTATCTCATCCCCAAGTACCAAAGAGCGTACTGTTGAACGATTGAAGATATTTTTAAGCTCCAACATCTCCACAGCAAAGGTCGAGAGTCCTTTGGCCAGATTATCTTTAGAGACTATACGGGTAAAGAGTGAATCAAAGATGCTGAACTTCATTACGGCAACTGAAACAAAAAAACCAGATTGTGCCATAAGCACAGCAATGCCAATACTCTTCATTAAAGAAGACTTTCCACTTGAGTTGATGCCATAGAGCAACACACCGTTAATGTCATGTCCATCATGCACACTTACATCAAGCATTACCGTTTTTGGATGCGGCAGATCAAGATAGTCACGATTTCCCATAACGATGTCATTAGGCACATAAATGCCGCCGCGTTCCTGCACCTCTATGAGAGGATGGCACAGCTGCATTATCTGCATGAAATTCTCATCCTCTTTTGCTTCAACAATCATAGGACGGGAATGCTTGTATTCCTGTGCGATTTTAGAAGAGCTCACGCCGACATCAAGGTCTGCAACATAAGAGATCACTCTCTCAAAAAGAAGTGCATAACGGCGCTCAAAAAGAAGTTGGAGTTGGATGTAACGCTCTTTGACAAGAGTGACAATCTTTCGACGATTTTTCATAATTCTATCGGAGAGTTCATCAGTAAAAGGAAAAGTGATTTTCACCGAATTTGTCAGTTTTTTTACGACAAATTTCGAGAACTCTTCATCTTTTTTAAAGCTACTCTCAATAAGAGAAAAACGATTCTTAGAGAGCGATATATAATAGCCCTCTTTTTCTAAGAGCCCTAGTGAGACAACCTTTGTAGCACTGCTTGCACCTGCTGCTTCAAGCAAAGCTTCTATCTTTTTCATGATATCTTCAAAAGCTATGAGCATCACAGCATTTTCTTTTACAAGCGTATCAATAGCTTCATCCACTTCACTCATTAAAAAGTTCTCATCGACGGTATTGTTTGTAAACCTGCGTGAGACATCCAAATCGATGCTCTTTTCTATGTCACGCAAAAACTCATCGACCTCCGACTCATGAAAAGGCGTCTTTTGAATCTTATATTTTTTTACATAGAGCATCAGCTCCTTGACACTCACCATTGACTCATACAAATGATTCATCTCAAAAGGATGCAAACGTGCTAGATTGAGCCTGCGTGAGAGACGTTCTAGGTCATAAATACCTCGCATAGTCTCATCAAGATAGCGCACATGTGATGATACTTTCTCTATAAGATTATATCTGCGCTCAAGCTCCTCTTTTTCCATAATGGGATTCAGCAGTCTCTCTTTTAAAAGACGGCGTCCGATAGCCGTAGAGCTTTTGTCCATCATCTTTAGCAGTGTGAATTCACGTCTGTCTTTAGAGATGATTCCCATCTGCTCTAATGCATTGTTGCCAAGGTACATAAAGCGACGATTGTCAATAATACGAGGCATAGACATCTTTTGGACTATATGATAATCATGCTCTATGACAAAGTTGATAAGAATCGCCAAAGACTCCGTAATCATAGGATTGCGTTCCAAATCCAGATGTTCTATGGGAGAGAGAAGCGATTGTATCTGATAGACCTCTTTAAAAAGCTCATTTTGAAAGTCGATTTTTGGGCGGGAGTTGTTCACGGAGTAGTGATAGTGTTCTGGAATTTCAAGATACTGCATTACATGCTTTTGATTCTCAACGCCATCTAAAAAGGTCATCACCACTTCACTTGTTCTATATACATTTAAAAGATTGAACACTTCATCGAGGGCATAAGATGGATCTTCACTTGTTCCATGTGTCTCATAGAGCCAGGTCTTTCCTGTTGTCACATCGATGGCGGAATAGCCTACACTGTAGATATCTCTATATTTATCAACTAAAATAGAAACGATGTAGTTGTCATCATTATCGACAATATGCTCAAAGTTCGTTCCCGGCGAAACTATTTGTGAAATGTAACGGCTTATTTTAGGAGGATTGCCTTTTTGTTTGACAACGATGACCGTATATTTCTGCTCTGCAATCAAACGGTTCAGGTAACGCTCAAAACTGACAGCCGGCACACCGGCAAGCAGAGTATAGACTCGGTTGTCTATACTATTTTTATTTTTCTTTGTTAGCTGGATATTAAGCAGTTCGGCAATCTCTTTGGCTTTACCGATTTGGACTTCATCGTTGTTTACTTCATAGACCTCAAAAAATGTTTGAATGTCACTAAAAGTACCATTAAAACTCTTATTTACAGTATTTTTACTAGCATATTCATCAACTACATAGGTTTCAAGATTGCTTCGTGACCAAAAAACAACAACATCTTCTCCAAATTTTACTTCAAAAGCCTTTTGCAGTTCAAAATATATCTCAATTTCCGATTTTTCTGAATCGCTCAGTAAATCTTCAAAATTACCATCTAGCATTTTCTGTCCTTAATTATAATTAGATATTAGGATATCCTTTGGTAGCCAAAGAAAACTGCAAAGCTGATAAAAAACTTTAAATTATACCTTTTTTAATTCAAAAACAAGTCGCAAAATAGTCGATTTTTTTGAATCAGAGGCAGGAAAAGTATCACCAGTACCAATACAAGTTAAACTCACAACATTTATAAAAATTCAGAAAATTAGTTTTAAGAAAGAATTGAAGCACCTTTTCAGTCCTTCCACCATTTGGCAAGCCCGTTATATTTCTACAACCGCCCATATTCGTTAGTTCTGATAAAATTATACTGTTATTTTATTGAAAAAACAAGGTTCAAGTGATGCTTGAGCCAAACAAATAGATAAAGCAATTCTTAAACCTTGTATAGATAGACAAAAGAATCCACATTGCTTTCTAAAAAAATTATAATTTCTAATAAATCTTCATTTTTTCTCCGTGTTTTATTGTTTAGCGTCTAAACCTACTTTCTTTTCTTACATTTTTGATACCTATTGTCAGGTAACAAG
>VCAX01000107.1 GCA_013607665.1 Campylobacterota bacterium
TAATACAGAGAACAATTACTGGTTAATGTAGTTATCTGTGATATAATTATACATAATCAATCAAAAAAAGGAGGAGATTATGCAAGATTTAGAAATTGATAATTTAGAGAATTATATCCCTATGCTTGCCAAAGGTGCGATGGAAAAGGCTTATTTAGATACTTTATCATCGGGCAAAAGTGTGCTTGAAGTTATTGATGATACAGTTTTTGAAGTTTTTGCAGATGGAACCAAAAAGAAAATCAAAAATGTCTCTCCTTCAATTAAAGTAGATATTAACAAGAAAATTGTTTTACAATGAATACACCAAGAGTGAGGGTATTCGCAGGCCCAAATGGCAGTGGAAAAAGCACTTTAAATAGTATAATTTCAAAGCAGTTGTTGGGTGTGTATGTTAACCCTGATGAGATTGAAAAAAAGATAAAAATTGATGGATATCTTCATTTGTCAGATTATCAAGTAACGAGTGATAAAAAAGAGTTGATCCTGTTTTTCAAAGAGCATCCTCTTTTGAAAAACTCCAATTTAGACAAAGAAATTGCAAAATTAGATTTTTTTGAAAATAAAATAGATTTTTCACATATTAGTGTCAATTCATATTATGCATCGGTATGTGCGGATTTTATTCGACATCAACTTGTAAAAGAGAATATCTCCTTTACTTTCGAAACGGTTATGTCTTCCTCGGATAAAGTGGATTTTTTAAAAAAAGCTCAAGAAGCCGGTTACAGAACATATCTCTATTTTATAGCAACACAAGATCCTGTCATCAATATATCTCGCGTAAAAAACAGAGTTCACTTAGGTGGACATGATGTACCAAAAGAGAAAATTACAAGTAGATATTATCGTTCATTAGAGTTGCTTAAAGACGCTGTAAAATATTCCAACAGAGCATATATTTTTGACAATTCTTCAGTGCAGCGGCTTTGGATAGCTCAAATTGACAATGGGAAAGATTTTACTTTTAAGAGTGAGACTATTCCACAGTGGGTAGATAAATATTTACTGCAACATTAAATATATCCGTGAAATTACAAGAACTCTATGCCACACTTTCAAAACTGGAATCTCAAAAAAGTTTCATAGAACAGGAAATTTTATATCTTAAAAGAGAGATAGAAAAACATTCATCATTTTCCAAACAAGAAAAAATTACTCTTTTTAAATCACTCTTTGTTGCGCGAGAAGATGTTTATCCCCTCTATTGGGTAAGTCAAGATGGTTTAAAAAAGGGTTATTCACCCAAAACCCGTACATATAGAGGAAAAGATTATATTCCCCTAACCGATAATGTTATCCAAAGGCATTTAGAAGGGAAACTAAGGCTTGGAACATATGCTGTTATCAATCAAATAATGGCAAAATTTCTTGTTTTGGATTTAGACAAATCAACTTTTGTAGAAGATGCAAGAGCGGTTAAAAGGATATGTAATGAGTTGAATCTTTCACCTCTTTTTGAAATCTCTAAATCTGGTAAGGGTATTCATATATGGTTTTTCTTTGAGACACTTGTCGGTGCGAGTAATGCTAGAAAACTAGGAGATATTCTCATCACAAAAGCGATGGATAAAACATCGGGTATCGATATGAACAGCTATGATAGGATGTTTCCAAATCAGGACTTTGTGGCTCCTGATGCACTTGGAAATCTTATAGCACTTCCTTTACATTACAAATCAAGAGCAGAAAATAAAACAGTTTTTATAGATATCGATGCTATGCAACCTTTCGTAGATCAGTGGGGACTATTGAGAAAGGTAAAAAAGATATCTCAAGATGTACTTTCTAAAATCTTACAACAACATCTTTCATCAAAAAACAGTGGCATAGATTCTCTAATGCCGTGGGAAATTAAACATACCAAACCATTAGCTTTCCCCAAATCGATTAAAATTACCCTTTACGACGCACTTTACATAGAAAAAACAGATTTTTCAAAAGAGTTGTTAAACTTTTTAAAACGCTTAGCTTCTTTTACAAATCCGGAATTTTATATTCGCCAAAATCTCCGAAAATCAACCTTTAATGTACCAAGAGTCATCACTCTCTTTGATATGAATGAGAAATATATTATCTTGCCGAGAGGGCTTTTAACAAAAATAAAATCATTGTTTAAAAACAATGGTGTAGAGCTTGTTATAGAAGATAAGCGAGTGGTTTCAAAAATAGAAAAAAGAGTATTGAATTTAAAACTTCGAGATGAACAACAGTTGGCATACTCTAAAATTATTGAAAATGACTATGCACTTTTCATCGCTCCACCAGGATTTGGTAAGACTGTCGTAGCTGCTGCAGTTATTGTAAAGAGAAAAGTAAAAACATTGATTTTGGTGCATAAGGTCACCCTGCTAGAGCAATGGATTCAAAGGCTTAGCGAATATTTTTTGATTGATAAAAAAGAGATGGGGCAACTTGGTAAAGGAAAAAAAAGAATTACGTCAAGTATCGATGTGGCTATGTTGCAATCTCTTAAAAACAGACCGGAGCTTATAGAGAATTATTCACAGATAATTGTGGATGAAGCACATCATATACCGGCAGTATCATTTGAAGTGCCTTTGAAGAGTTTTAGAGGAAAATATGTTCTTGGTCTCAGTGCTACTCCAAAAAGACAAGATGGTATGCATCCAATTATGAGCATGCAATGTGGTGAAATAGTTTATGAAGCAAAAAGAGATAACAAACTCCTTCATACACTTAAAACTGTTGCAACAGAGTTTGAACCTTATGAGGATGATTTTGTGATGATGCTTGGCGAAATTGTCGAAGATCATTCAAGAAACAAACTTATAATAGATGAAATCAAAAAGCTGCAAGAGCGATATCTTTTAGTCATTAGTGAACGTATAGAACATCTACATATTTTATATCACGGGCTAAAAAGCAGAAAAATAAACGCAACTCTTCTTTATGGTGGAATGAGCAGTAAAGTGCAAAAAGAGGCTATTGCAGAGGCACAACACGCAAAGATAATTTTATCGACTAGCGGATATATTGGAGAGGGAATAGATTTTTCTCATCTTGATGCGATCATGTTTACTATGCCTATATCATATCCAGGAAGAATTGTGCAATATCTTGGGCGAATCGGTAGGAGAGGGCAAGTGTGTCTGGCAGTTGATTTTGTGGATGAAAATGTACCAATGTTCAAAAGCAGTTTTAAAAAACGCCTCAAAGGTTATACGCAGATGGGATACAGGTATTA
>VCAX01000108.1 GCA_013607665.1 Campylobacterota bacterium
ACTACCTATACTTTGGGATTTGAGAACTTTACAAAGTATGATGAGAGAGCAAATGCCAAAGAGAGTGCAAAACTCTTAGGCTTAGAAAATATCCAGATCGAGCTGAGTAAAAAAGGGTATATCGATACCATTGACACTGTCTTTGCAACGCTTGATGAGCCGCTTAACGATCCGGCCGCCATTCCCCTCTATCATCTCTTCTCACACATTAAAAAAGATGGTTTTCGGGTGGTGCTGAGTGGCGAGGGGAGTGATAAGCTCTTTTTGGGCTACAGACAATATTTTGAGTATCTTGAGATGGAGGCAGCGACAAAAATGCTACATAAGAACTGGCTCAAAAAGTATTTTCGCTCCAACTTTAGTATGAATCGTGAGTGGGAGTGGTACAAGCGGGCTTTTGAGGGAGAGGTTGTCTTTCGCACCTCTAGTGAAAAGTTTACCGATATGCAAAAAAACATCCTAATGAAGCGAAATATTCGTGACGGTGAGAGTTTTTTGTATCTCAAAGCCTTGCGTGAGCGTTTTGAAGGCTCTTCTCACACTGATGAGTCTATTTGGTTCTCTTATGCCGACTTGCAGCACTTTCAAGCCGAGCACTTTCTTGCAAAACTTGACCGTGTCAGTATGGCACACTCCATCGAGTCACGCACCCCCTTTTTGGATCATACATTTGTAGAGAGGCTCTTTAGTGTAAAACCCTCACTTCGCTATGAAAATGGCATTACAAAGGGGCTTTTAAAAGATATGCTGCGTGAAAAACTGCCTGCAGCTATACTCTCACGCAAGAAAAAAGGCTTCTCCAACCCTTATGGAGAGTATCTCTATGAGAGTGGTCGTATTGATCTTATTGAGCAAGTAAATAAACAGACGGGGCTTTTTAAAGAGAGTGTTTTAAAAGAGTACATTGGGCGAGCGCGCAGTGGTAGATTTAAACAGCATGTCTGGGGACTCTATGTGCTTGCACACTGGATAGACAGAGAGCTGCTGTGAAAAATATCAAAGAGCAACACTTCACCTATCTCATGCTGCTTTCCATGTTCTTTTGGGGTGGAGGCTGGACAGCGCTTAAGATCCTTACCTATAATCTGCCAATGGATGTCATCATCTTTTGGCGCTTTTTTTTGATGAGTCTTGCCTTTATTCCCATTATCTACTATTTTAAGATTCCATTCAAACTTGAAATTGGTTCACTCAAATATATTATTGGCAGTTCCATTTTAAACATCTCCTTTATGGTCTCCTCATTTTTTGGCATAAAGTATGGTTATGCAGGGGCTGGAAGTGTCATTATTACAACCTTCAGTCCGGTTATGACCTTTTTACTCGTTGCAATTTTATTTCGAAAAAAATTACATACACGACAGTACTTTGGACTTCTGCTTGGGCTTATCGGCGGCTATATCCTTTTAGAACTCAATAACTTTTCACTCTTTTTAAACTCCTCAAATCTCTACTTTTTACTCTGTGCACTTATTTGGGCCGGCGTGACGCTGCTTTCACAGCACTCGCAAAAGCATATCCACCCGATTCATTACAGTTTTGCCATTGCACTCATCGCTACACTTGTGACCTTTTTCTATGCAAAGGATTCCAATCTGCTTGCAGTCTTTCATCAAAACACAGAGTTTTGGGCAGCACTGATTTATCTTGCCGTCTTTGGGCAGACTATTGCAACGACTATCTTTTTTATCTCAAGTGGGAAATTAGGAAGTGAGAAGACCAGCTCTTTTATGTTTTTAGTACCGCTCTTTGCACTTATGAGTGCCTGGCTTATCTTGGATGAACCTATGCAGCTGCATATCATCATTGGCGGTGCTATCTCTATGCTTGCAGTCTATTTTATCAACAAGAAGACATCCGTAAAAACAAATTGACGATAAAATTAAGCTATTTAATGTATTTTTAACATCATTTCGTGTAATATTTTTTATAAAATTTGATAATAGAAGGATCATTTATGAAGAAAGTACTTGTTTTAGGTGGTGGATTTGCCGGTGTTGATGCAGCAGGTCATCTTACAAAACTAGGTTATGATGTCACACTTGTAAGCGACAGAGAGTACTTTTACATCTATCCTACTTCCATATGGGTACCGACACATGAGAGTGCGTTCAAAGATGTCTGTGTCGATTTAAAAGAGTTACAGCGTGCACACGGTTTTCATCTTATCATCGATGGCGTGAGTGCAATCTCAAAAGAGAGCAACACTGTGACACTTGCAAGCGGGGAAATACTTTCTGATTATGATTATCTCATTATCGCAATCGGTGCATCGAAAATGAAACCAAAAGGTGTAGAAAATACTCTCTCGATCTGTGGCGCACCTGAGCAGGCTCTTGCTATCCGTGATGAAATTGACAAGCTTGTTGCAAAAGGAAGCGGTAAAATTGCCATGGGCTTTGGCGGCAATCCAAAAGACAGCTCAGCAGTACGCGGCGGGCCGGGGTTTGAACTGCTTTTTAATGTTCACAATATGCTCAAGAAAAAAGGAATCCGTGATAAATTTGAGCTGACTTTTTTCGCGCCAATGGCAGAACCTGGCAAAAGAATGGGACCACAGGCACTCAAGATGATGGATGTTTTCTTCTCAAAGCTCAACATCAACAAACATTTCGGTAAAAAAATCACCAGTTTTGAAGCAGACGGCATTGTTTTTGAAGATGAAAGCAAACTAGAGAGTGATTTTACGATGTTCATCCCTGCCGGTGATGGGCACGATGTTATCAAAAATTCAGACTTACCGCAAAATGAGGCAGGCTTTGTAAAGACGGATGACACCTCTTGTGTATTAAACGAAGATGGTACAATGAGTAATATCTACGCAATCGGTGATGTTGCAGCACTTGAAGGTTATGAGTGGCGAGCGAAACAGGGACATATCGCAGAGGGCGTGGCAAAAAACACTGCACACAATATAGCCGAGTGTGAAAACAGAGGTAGTGATTTCAAAGGCTACAAAGAACATCTTAACATTCTTTGTGTGATGGACAGCGGGGATGGCGCTGCTTTTGTTTACAGAGATGAGAAACGAGCCTTTATGCTTCCTATGCCTTTTGTAGGACACTGGATGAAAAAAGCATGGGGATTTTATTGCAGAAACTCAAAACTCGGTAAAATACCGCGTATTCCGGGAATGTAATATTCCCATCCTCCCACAAAAAATGTATCACTCAGTGACTTTTTAACGACTTTTTTC
>VCAX01000109.1 GCA_013607665.1 Campylobacterota bacterium
TTGGAATCACCACCGGTCTTTTGCGCCGTTTCGGGATTCTCGGCCCCAGACACTAAATCGTCAACCATATTCCAAATGCTTCTTTTGCCGCCCAATGCTTTAGGTGCTTGATTTAACATAGCTGCACCAATGACGGTTGTGACTGCATAGGTACCAGCATTACCAACTGTTGCAGCAGTTTCATCGTCCATTCCTGTATTAAAGCCATTTTCATTAAGATAGTGATTTAACTCTGAAGCTTTTGTTCCACCCTGAGACATCACTTTGGCAACTGTTTTTTTCCAATCTAGTGCGTGTTCTGCCCGTTCCAAATCCTTCTGTTCGTTCATCGTTTCTGCATTATATAAATTAGCCTTAACTTCACTTCCTTCTGAAATTTTTCTTGTTCCATCAACATTAGTGATACTTTCTCCTGTAAGTGGATTAGTAACTGTATTTATTCGTGAGTCACCTATAAATCCTTGCTCATGCTTAGTCATTGAAGCCGCAGTCATTGTTGCTCTACCTCTTACCCAAGCTTCAGCATCTTTTGTTGCATTGCCATCTTTATCAAGAAATCCGTATTTTTTACCATCTTCTAAATATTCTTTTTCTTTTCCGGCAGCTTTAAACTGTGTTCTTTCTTCAGAGATTTGTTTGTCTTTGGCATCTTGATTCTCTGCAAATTTAGAAGCCAAATTGGAATGCACGGCTTTTTCAACCGCTGTCCTTTTTTGTGCTTTTATAAATTCTTCTGCTCCACCGTGCTCCTCAACTGTAGCAAGATCACTCCCTGTTTTAGCTGCACTCTGAGCAAACGCCAAAGCCCCTGCTCCAGAAACAGCTTGTTTCATAAACTCTGCAGCACCTTTTCCACCTTCCATAATAGCTTTTGCCATTTTTTCTGCTTCTTGAGATGAGTGACTTCCACCTGCTTTACTTTGTAAAAATTCTGTTATACTTCCTATTGTTCCAGCTTGTTGTTGTTTTGCTTTTATAGTTGCTTCAGCTACATCTGAAGCTACTGCTTTTTCAACACCGCCTTGAGTATCTATTTTAGCTTTTGTTGATTGCTGTTTAGATTCTTCACTATACATTGCGTTTTGAGCATAGGAAACGCCTTTATTAACATTTTCTTTGATCCCGGCAGCTTGTCCTAATTGTGAGTCCACTTTGGAATCTTCTATTTGCTGATACATCTCTCTCATTGACATTTTAGCAGGAGTAGAATTTTTATCTGCCGGCGTTTTCGCACCTGCATTTTTATCTGTTGTATCTTTTTCATCAGAAGATACGGGTGTCTCCAGTCCTTTTGCTAATTCTCTTTGTTCTTTCAAGAGGGATTTTATCTTCTCTGCTTTTTCTGCTCCAGACAACTCATTACTCTGCCCTATTTTAGATATCTCTTTTCCTATATTTCCAAGTCTAGTTCTTAATTCTTTGTTATGCTTATCAATATCATTGTTGCTATTAAAACAGCCATCCAAATTTTCTATCTAACCATTCTCTAAACCCTGCAAACTCTTTACGTCTTGAAATAACTATTAATATGATAAACAGACCCGTAACAAACAGAATATCTGTAACAGAATAATTATCGGGTAATAATCCCATAAGTATTATTTCCTCATTTGTATCAAATATCATTTTTTTAAATTCTTCAATCATTAACTCTTTCTCCTTTTATAAATTTACCAATTATTTTACATTTACCTAATGGTGTTTTAGAAACTCTACAACCTAAAGACTTATGCATCTTCATATTTTAAAGCTCCTATCAAGGAGTCTTGATTGAGTATAAAATCATCGCTGCTTACCACAAACCTTACACTTTCTCCGTCATCTGCAGACTCTAAAATAACCTCCTTTTTGCTTCTTTGAACTATATCGTAAATATACCCCTCTGTATCTCTATAGGTTTCATTCTCTTTTTTTACATAGATATATCTCTCTAACTCTTCTAATGCAGATTCACTCTCTGCAGCATCTATAAAGAGCTGAAAATCATCTTGTTTTAACTCTTGCATCAGAGATGGTGGCAGTGTATATTTTGGATTGGTGATTCTATCGAAGAAAATATCGAGTGCTATAGTAGAAGGGATACTCCCTTTTACTCCCTCAAGAGTAAACTCAATATAGTTATTGGTGGAGATATTGTCATATATATATTGCATAGGTGGAGCCTCTGTTTGTGGTCTCTTTGATTTTAAACCTGCCATAAAATCTTCAATTGTTCTCTTTTTCAATTTTTACTCCTCATAAAAGTTCTCTACATTCACTCTATGCTCTGCACTGTTATCTCGCGTAACATAGAGTTTATCTCCCGAGTCTTGCAGTTGTTCTGGTGTAGTGTGCAAAGTAAGCATTTCATCATTCTGTTCAAACCATAGTACTGCCTCTTTTACGCCAACAGCAGCAATATAATAGGTAAAGCCAAATCTGTCTTGATAGTAGTCGTTCTGTTTTTGAATATAGATTAGCTCTCTTATCTTTTCATAGTAGTAATTCTCTACATGTGCGAGTAAAAAGAGATCTACCTCTGCATCTGTAAGAGATGCTAAAAGCTCTTGAGGCAGTGGTTTAGCATCTACTTTTCCAAACTCAAGCACTCTTTGCATAAATATCTCTATTGCCTCTAAAGGTGTACTCTCAGGAGATACATCTTCAAGCTCAAATTGAGCAAAAGAGCCTGTTATCTCATTTTTGTACATAAAAAGCAAAGGCACCTCAAAAAAGGCTTGTTTCTTTCTATCGGAATCTTCATATTTTACGATGTTATCCATATCGGATAGGTCATAGTAAACTGTTTTTCTGTTTGCAAATGGATTGTCTCGCATCTACTCTCCTTTGAAATCTTTTTTGTCTAAAACATTACACCTTTGGATATTTACAATATAATCATCTTTATAAAGTGTATGTTTTGAGAGGTGCCAGCCTTTTTTCTTTGTAACAAGAATATCTTGTAAACCATTCTCACATTTTAGAAGTGCATCTTTTTTAAAAGCTTGAATATTAGTATCTATTAATGTTTTATTTTTGTGAGATGAAT
>VCAX01000010.1 GCA_013607665.1 Campylobacterota bacterium
AGCTTTGATAGCCTGTGCCTGAATCGAATTATAAGGTGGAATCACACAACAGTAATCCATACTAAAACCAACACAGTGCATTCCGAGCTCGTAATTAATGAATATATTATAATCATTCTTAGGCTCGTACCCTTTTATTTTTTTCCCATCTGCATCTATTCCCGTAAATGCTTTAAGCTTGTTGAGTTTGAACGGCGGGTTCTTGTCATAAGCTAAAGCAGTTGTTGCAGTCACCGACATAAAGGCAACGGATGCAGCTAGAGAAACTAAAAGTTTGTTTTTCATAGTCTCTTTCTCCTCTTGTTTGAAAATACGACTTTAGTATCACATTTTATTATTTAAGTGAAGTTGAAAAATAGAATAAAAACTTATAATTACAATCATTTAATATATAAATTTTATTTATGTGATAACTTTGTAATAAATATCTTCAGAAGGGCTTATAGAAGTGATTTATGCAACTTATAACTTAATAGTTTCTTCTCTATTTTTCAGAAAAATGTGATAAAGTTTTATTTAATATTTTAAAAATCAGCGCTTTTTAAAAGTAATTTTGTAGTCACCGTTTTCAAGTTCTTTGGCTTCACAAGAGAAATACTCTTGTACCTTGGCATACAGAGGTGTTGGTTCATGAAAAAAACGACCTACAAGTCGTTCTTTATCACTTTGTATCAAGCGTAAAGCATGCATGGTGTTAACCATAGGTTCTGGAGGAGAACACTCTGTGGCATCAAATTCATAGTAGGTTATACCATCTTTTTCATACTTGTAAAAGTCCAATGTAGTCATAGGAATGTCGATTTTTTCTTTGTTCATATTAAGTACCTAACTGCAGATATGTCGCTGTTTTTGCTGATTCCACACAAAGTTATTAGCAACCTGCTTAAATACTTTTAGCACTATTGTTTCCTTACACTCATTGCCATAGATAACTATCGGTGTATGGTAGTATCTATTATAGGATTGGATTGGATGAAAGAGAATATCCTTCCATGTTAGAACAATTTTACCGTCATACGGTTCAAACGGCACTGCTGAAACTATACTTTTATTCGTCTCTTGGCATTTAAAATGGCATACCACAGTGGAATCATCAATTTTAATATGATCCAACAATGTAACAATATTTTCATGTGTCATCAACATCACAACTCCTAACAATCAAGCGATAATTATTTTAAAACATTTTTGAGGACCTTCACACAGAGAAACACTCCCGTTATGCGCCTCTGCTATCTGGCGTGAAAGCACTAAGCCTAATCCGTTACCTTTAACTTTTGTACTCTTAAAGGCCTCAAAAAGTTCTTTTTCATTTTCAATGGCAACACCACTGTCATAAATGGTAAAAACATGCTCTTGCGCACTCTTTGTATGCCTTATTTCAACAACGCCACTTTCACTCTCATCTGCTTCAATAGCATCAATGGCATTAGCGATGAAGTTTGAAAAGAGCATCTCAAGCAGGTCTTTATCGCCATTGAGCATAAAGTCTTCCTCTGGAAAAATAAACTCTATCTCTTTTGCATATCCATAGTAATCTATCGACATATTGAGCGACTCTTTTAATTCACTCCACAAAAACTCTTTTTTTTGCGCTTGGACACCCTTGGAGAACATGAGTGTTGCTTTGATGATTCTGTCAATTCGATGTACAGATTTTTGTATCTCTTCGACAATAGGAATATTTTCCGGAATGACTCTCTTTTTGAGTGTCGAGCTCATTAAAGAGATAGCTCCAATTGGATTGCGGATCTCATGTGAGAGATGCGCTGCCATCTGCCCCATCGTGGCAAGGTTTTCTTTTCTTTTTTGTTCTGTAATATCTATGGCAGAGAGCATGACCTTATCTTGATAGGTCGAACTTTTAATGAGGTAGGAATGCCCATTGAACTTTATCTCATAATCTTCCTCTTGGTACTCTAACTCTTTGAGCAGTTTCCATAAGGCTCTTGCGTGAGAATTTTGTAAAAAAACACTGCCATCCTCACTATTTAAGATCCAAACAGCATTGGGAAGAAACTCAACAACTTTCTCAACAGTATCTTGCAGGTGTGCATAGGAAGCTTTGAGCTCATTGAACTCATTTTCAACCTTATAGGTCTGCTCTATTAAAAGATTGAGTTCCTCTGGAGTAATTGCCGCCATCTAGAGAGAAAATCCTACTAAAATCTTATAAAGTCCATGTGCATCATCACTGCCGGCAAGCTCGCGAATAGAGTGCATTGCAAGCGTCGGCAATCCCACATCTATGGTATCGATACCTAAACGTGTTGCGGTAATCGGACCAATAGTTGAACCGCAGCCCATATCTGAGCGTGTAACAAATTTCTGAACATGCTCCCCTACACTGCCTGCAACTTGTAAAAACTTCGCTGTTGTTTCACTGTTGGTTGCATAACGTTGGTTTGCATTGATCTTAACAACAATACCCTTGTTGATGTGTGGCGCATGCTCTTTATCATGCTTATTTGGGTAGTTTGGATGAATTGCGTGTGCATTATCTGCACTTATCATAAGGGAGGTACGAATCATCTGCATATAGGCTTCATAATCACAAAAGATTCTTCGCAGTGTATTTTCCAAGAAACTGCCCCCTGCTCCACTGACACTCTCACTCCCAACCTCTTCATGATCTGAAGCGATAAAGAGCATTGGCTTGCTTGCATCTATACTACAGATAGAGAGCATCCCTACATAACACGAGAGCAGATTATCAAGCCGTGCACTGGCAATAAAATCATCACGCAGACCGACATAAGAGGCTTTTTGCGCATCATAAAAACTAAGCTCATGTGCATAGATCTCTTTTACATTCTTTACGCCTATCTTATCAAGCTGCCACATTATAAAATCATTAAAATCAAAATCTTCATTTGTTGTCAAAACAGGGCATACATCAGTCTGTTTGTTTACAGTTCTTTCTTTGTTTGCCTTATCATCGAGATGAATTGCAAGAGATGGAATGAGTGCAATCTTTTTTTCTACATTTATCAAGCTGCTAGCCACCACTCCATCACTATTGAGGTAGCTCACACGACCGGCAAGTGAGAGATCTCTGTCAAACCAGGGATTTAACAGCAATCCGCCATAACTCTCCACACCAAACTTGACAACACCATGCTCTTTTATGACAGGATTTGGCTTGAGTTTGAGATTTGGCGAATCTGTATGTGCGCCTACCATCAGGTATCTCTTTTCGCCTTTAGGATAGGTAAAGGCAATAATCGAGGAGTCATTACGCGTCACATAATACTTCTGCCCCTCACGCAGCTCCCACTCCTTCACTTCATCAAGCTTGATAAAACCGGCATTTTCAAACATCATCACCATATTATGTGTTGCGTGAAACGGTGTCGGCGAAGCATCCAAAAACCCTAAAAGTCCTTCGTTAAAATCTTGTTTGTTCATCTTCTATCCTATAATATCCACATGCTCATTTCCCTCTAAAGCACCTACTATCTGAGAGCCTACTCTGATGGAGGAGTCTATGACGACATTGTGAAGTTTTGAGATGATGGTCACTTTAAGTGGACGGTTACCCGGATTTTGACGAATGATAGAGTAGAGATTCTCAAGCACATCAAAATCACTGCTGAGTCTTACTGCCAGGTTTATAGGCTCAGGCGGTGCTTCTTGTACCTCTTTTTTGACTTTTTTCGTCTCTTTTTTTGCCTCACGCAGTGCCATTATCTTTGTTACATTGAGTCGTGGTCCAAAATCTGTGTGCGTTACTCTTGCTTTAAAGGCAACCGGCTCTTCCAAGTCCATCGCTTCGAGTTGCTCAAGCTTGTCGGAGAAGAGCATTATCTCCATATTTCCATGAAAATCCATCAGATTCACAATTCCGAACTGATTACCCTTTTTCGATATCTTTTTCGTTATCTCTTCGACCTTTCCGATGAAAATTGCAAAAGAGCCGTCTTTTATGTTCTCTAGCTCAGATGAGAGCGCATAATTAAGCTCATCAAGTGTTTCACGGTAATCATCCATAGGGTGTCCTGAAACATAAAAGCCGAGCGTATCTTTTTCAAACTCTAAAATCTCTTTGAGCTCAAACTCTTCAGAGTTTTTGAGCGTAAGCTCTACCGTTGTAATGGTATCATCGTCCCCAAAGAGTGAACCTACGGCATTTTTCTTCGCTTCACTTGCTTTTTTTGCCGTATCGACTATAAGGTCAATCTGATCAAGCAGAGCCTTGCGTGAGTAGCCGTATCTGTCAAATCCACCCGCTTTTATGATAGACTCAATAACCCGCTTATTTACTTTACTTGGCTCTATTCGATTGACAAAATCCTGCAGCGTTGTATAGTCGCCATTGGCCTCACGCTCTTCAAGCATAGCATGAATGGCAGCTTCACCGACACCCTTGATTCCACCAAGTCCAAAAAGAATAACATCCTGTCCCTCTTTTGTAATAGCAGAGAATTCAAGCTGCGAATCACAGATATCAGGTGGTGAGAGTTCAATCCCCATACGTTTGACTTCATCGATATAACGGACAACTTTGTCAGTATTATCTTTGTCAGATGTCAGCAGTGCCGCCATAAACTCATTTGGATAGTAGGTCTTGAGCCACGCAGTTTGGAATGTGACCATTGCATAGGCTGCTGAGTGTGATTTATTAAAACCGTAACCGGCAAATTTTTCAATTAAATCAAAAAGCTCTGAAGCCGTTTTATAATCAAGTCCCTGCTTAGCAGCACCCTCTGAGAACTCTTTGTTGTACTTGAGCATCTCATCGACTTTCTTTTTCCCCATGGCACGACGCACAATATCCGCACCACCAAGGCTGAATCCTCCAATGGTCTGAACGATCTGCATAACCTGTTCTTGATAAACAATAACCCCATAGGTCGGCTTGAGTATCTCTTCAAGTGCAGGAAAAACATAAGTGATCTCTTGACGACCATGTTTACGCTCAATGAAGTCATCGAGCATCCCCGACTCCATAGGCCCCGGTCTATAGAGTGCCAAGACCGCAATTAAATCCTCAAAATTTGAAGGTTTAAGACGTTTGTTCAAGTCTTGCATTCCAGAGGATTCGATCTGGAACATTCCTACCGTTTCCCCTGTTTGAATGACATCATAGACTTTTGAGTCATTTTCATCTATTTCGTGCCAATTGACATCTTTGTCATAACGGCGTTTGATGAGTTTGACCGCATTTTGAATAACATCGAGAGTTTTAAGTCCCAAGAAGTCAAACTTGATAAGATCAACATCTTCCATATAGTTCAGCGAGTATTGCGTGACAAAGGTATCTTCCCCGCTTGGCTTATAGATAGGTGTCTTTTTCCATAATTCTTCATTGGAGATAACCACACCGGCTGCGTGCATACCCGCATTACGTTTTAAGCCTTCGAGTTTTTTTGCAAATTCCCACACTCTTTTTGCCTGCGGATCGGACTCTGCAAGTTCTTGAATTTTTGGCTCTTTTTGAAAAGCTCCTTCGACAAACTTGCCATTTTTTGTCTTACCATTGAGTGTAATGCCCAGCTCATCAGGAATGAGTTTTGCCATTTTATCCGCTTGTGAGAGCGGCATATCTAAAACACGGGCAACATCACGAATGACTCCCTTGGCAAGCAGTGAACCAAAAGTAATGATTTGTGCGACTTGATTACGCCCATACTTTTGCACAACATAGTCAATAACCTCGCCGCGGCGTGCCTGCATAAAGTCCATATCGATATCGGGCATACTTACACGCTCAGGATTTAAAAAACGCTCAAAAAGCAGGTCATACTTCATCGGATCGATGTCTGTAATCTCCAGTGCATAAGCGACAAGGCTTCCTGCTGCACTCCCTCGACCAGGTCCTACAGCAATCCCCATCCTCTTTGCCTCTTTTACGAAATCCCAAACGATCATCATGTATCCCGGAAATTTCATGGAGTTGATGATATCCATCTCAAATTCAAGTCGATCTCTATACTCTTGGTGTCGTTCAGGCGGTACAATTTTCAGCCGTTTTTCAAGTCCTTCCTTACATTTATGCACAAAATATGCCGCATCTTTTTTATCAGCTGCAGAGAGCCATTTTTTCTTCTGCTCTTCTGATGCATCTTCACTTAGCTCTGCATCATCCTCAAAATCAAGTACAAGTCCTTCAGCCTCTGCATACTCTTGTGTAAATTTAAAATTCGGTGGTGTCGGACTTTTTACAATAGGAACAAAATCTTCACACTTATCGACTATCTCCTGTGTATGCAGCAGTGCTTCTGGGATGTCGGCAAAAAGACGTGCCATTTCATCGGGTGATTTGATGTAGAACTCATGTACAGAGTGGCGCATTCTGTTTGGATCGTCATAGAGTTTATTCATCCCAATACACATAAAAGCCTCATGATACTGTGCATCATCAGGATAGGTATAGTGCGTATCATTTGTCGCAACTATTTTAATGCCTGTCTCTTTTGAGATTTTGAGTATCTGTTCATCGATGTAAAGCTGATCGCCAATACCGTGACGCATTAACTCGAGATAAAAATCATCTCCAAAAATTTCCTGATATTCACGTGCCACTTCTAAAGCACCCTCATACCCAAGTGCTCCATTTTTAACATTTCTCTCATTTTGCAGATTGAGGTGCCAATTGACTTCTCCCTGCAGACATGCAGAAGTACAAATAATCCCCTCACTGTGCTCACGCAACTCTTTTTTGTTAATACGCGGAAAGTAGTAAAATCCCTCAATGAAAGCTTTTGATGAGAGGTACATCAGGTTTTCATAGCCCTTTTTATTTTTGGCATATAAACAGATATGAAAACGCTGTTTCGTACTTTTATCACCCAGTGTCTCACCATTATGGATGTAGCCTTCCATTCCAATGATAGGTTTGAGCCCGGTACCCTTCATCTGCTTGTAAAAATCAATGGCACCAAACATATTGCCATGATCTGTCATGGCAACAGAGGTCATACCGAGCTCTTTAACCCGTGAGACAAGATTTGAGAGTTTATTTGCGCCGTCTAGCAGAGAGTACTCTGTATGCAAATGTAAATGTGTAAAAGGGAGTTGTGCACTCAATATCTTGTCCTTGCTGCTATTTTAAAAGTTTTTTCCATGCTTTTTCAATTTTTTTGACTATTTTAGAAGAGAAGCCTTTGACCTCTTCAAGAATTGTTGGGTTTTGATGTATGACTCCAACAACATCATCAACAGAACCAAAATGCTTCACAAGTTTTTTAACTTTTTTCTTACCCACACCCTCGATGGAAGTCAAAAACTCTTTTAACTCGCCTTTTGTGATTTTTGCTTCGTTCGCATCTGATTCATTCGACTCATCACCCGTAGGATGCGGTGCATTTTTGGCAGATTTTTTTGTTTTACTTTTGGCAGGATTGAGTGCTAGCTTATCTTGATAGTTCCATTTTTCACTCGGCCACTCTTCGTGCCATCTGCGCTTGACATCATACATTTTATACTTTTTATCAAGCTTGTGTATGTAAACTTCTTTACCGCCATAGTTTTTCTTCTTCTTACCAAAATAGGCACCATCATAACTAGGAGAATATGCTCCAAAAGTGATGTGACGCATAGTGCGAAGCAGTGAGCTGTCGATCTTACCAAGCTCTTCCCAGTTAAATATAGGAATATTTGGCTTTCTAAAACGTCCCTCACTCAGACTCCACATCAAATACTCACCAATCCAGTCACGGATGTAAGGAAATGCCGCAAATGCAGTCGCACACTCTAAAATGCGCACCTTTCCATCTTTTCCATAAGCGATATCACAGGCCCAATATTCGGCACGCGCAGCCTTAGAAGTTTTTACAGCAAGATCAAGAACAGATTTAGGAACATCCATATAGTCCATACTTCCACCCTGTGAAGTATTTGTCAACCACTCACCCTCCGGTGCGCGGCGCCAAAAAGCACATACCGGTTTATGTCCAATAAGCATAACACGGATGTCTGCTTCCATAGGAACAAAATCTTGAAAATACATCGGATGGTATTTTTTCTCGGCAAAAAGCTCTTTTGCCTCTTTATAACTGTCGACTTTATGCACAAAGTAACCGCCATAATTTGAAGGACCATAAGACTTTTTCACGATTTTTGGGTACTTGGCATTTTTTAGGAACTTATAGGCATTGTCATGATTATAGTAGATATATGTCTTTGGTATTGGAAGATTATATTTCCATGCAAAACGTGTCACATTCTCTTTTGATTTGTTTGAAAACTGCGTGTCAAGCGACGGTATGAAACGTACATGCGGCAGTTCTCTTGCAATCTCGCGAAAAGTCTCATACGCAGTTGAAGGGATATTTCCAATCAAAACATCGATCTTCTTGCGTTTTACCTCTTTAATGAAACGCTCTTTGTCGTTCTTCCAGTGATAGACAACTGTCTCTATCTTGTTCGGCCACCCTTTGAAATTTGAATGATCAAAAAAACGCAGTACATAATCTAAATACAAAAAGCCTAATTTTGGCAGTTCTTTATTGCTAAGTCCCATTTTATTTTCCCCTAATATTGTGTAAAACTATTTTACTTTTTCTAAATACTCACCATCAACCGTATTTACTTTTACCGTATCACCCTCTAGTACATGGTAAGGTACTTGAATGACCGCTCCACTCTCTAAAGTTGCCGGTTTTTTACTTCCGCTTGAAGTATCGCCTTTGAAGTTTGGTGGCGTTTCTGTAATGACAAACTCCATGATTTCAGGAGCCTGTACAGAGATAGCTTCCCCTTTGTAAAATACGATATCTATATTGATACCATCTTTAAACCATTTACTCGTATCATCACACTGCTCATAAGAGAGACCAAGCTGATCGTAAGTTTCATTGTCCATGAACTGATACATCTCACCGTCATCATAAAGATACTGCATTGTTTTGTAAGTGATCTCAGGTACTTCAAACTTATCTCCTGCGTGAACAGTTTTCTCAACCACTTTACCGTTTAAAAAACTCTTGATTTTCATACGAACAAATGCTGCACCTTTACCCGGTTTTACATGTTGAAACTCTACTACTTTGTAAGGAACACCGTTTACGACCAAACGAACATTCTTTTTGATATCTCCCATACCGATAGTTGCCATTAATACACCTTTATTTAAATATTTTGCTAAATAATACTACACAAGGACTTAGAGTGTCATTATGCCGCACAAAAGATATTTATTTTCTTTTGTATTGATTTGTCTTACAAAATATCACATATATAGAATTATTAAGAAAATATTAAGTTCTATAGGAGTAATATGGATTTTATTAAAATTGATGGTAGCTTCATCAAAAATATCTACAACAATGAAAAAAGTTATACTGTTGCAAAAACCATCAGTGAATTTGGAAAAAGCATTGGTGCAAAGATCATTGCCGAGCATGTTCACTCTAAAGAGGTACAAGATATTGTACTTCAGTTAGGCATTGATAATTCTCAAGGCTATTATTTCTCCAAACCGCTTAAAACACTCTAATCTTCTTTCAGCTATAATTGCATAAAAAACTAAGAGATAGTATGAAATTTACTTTAGAAGCGACAAGCGGCAAAGCAAGAGCTGCGACACTTAAAACTGCACATTCAACGATAAAAACACCTGTATTCATGCCTGTAGGCACAGTTGGGAGCGTCAAAGCACTTGATGTGCATGATGTTTTAGATATGCTCGGTGCTGAAATAATCCTGGCAAACACCTACCATATGTACCTGCGTCCCGGAGACAAAACAGTTGCGAAGATGGGCAAACTGCACGGCTTTACAAAATATCCAAAGAGCTTTTTAACAGACAGTGGCGGCTTTCAAGCCTTTTCACTCTCTGACATCTCAAAACCAAAAACAGACGGTATAGAATTTCGCTCACACATTGACGGAAGCAAGCACTTCTTCACACCTAAAAAGGTCATTGATATTCAACATAACCTCGGCTCTGACATTATGATGATACTCGATGACCTTGTCGCACTCCCTGCCACGCAAGAGCGCATAAAAGTCTCTATAGAGCGCACGACTGCGTGGGCAAAGGAGTCTATAGAGTATTTCCGTGCAAAACAAAAAGAGGGAGTCGGCGTAGACCAAAATATTTTTGCCATCATCCAAGGCGGCACAGACAAAGCTTTTCGCACAAAGAGTGCAACAGAACTCTGCGCACTTAATTATGACGGTTTTGCTATCGGCGGGCTCTCTGTAGGTGAGCTCAATAACGAAATGTACGACACCGTAGAGCATACAACACAATATATGCCAGAGGATAAACCTCGCTACCTTATGGGCGTTGGAACACCTGAAGACCTTATAGAGAACATTGAGCGCGGCATAGATATGTTCGACTGCGTGATGCCGACACGAAATGCAAGAAACGGCACGCTTTTCACCTCATTTGGCAGACTCAACATAAAAGGCGCGAAATACAAAGAGGATGAAGCACCAATAGACCCAGAGTGTCAGTGTATTACCTGTAAGACCTACAGCCGTGCCTACATAAACCACCTCTTTCGCTCACGCGAAATAAGCTATTTTCGACTTGCAACTATCCACAATCTCCACTACTACCTCAACCTAATGCGTGAGGTGCGTGAGGCTATTTTAGAAGATAAATTTGTTGAGTATAAAAAAGAGTTTTATGCTAAGAGAAGCTAACAATACCTTCTAAAATTTCCCCATTATAAAGTGAGTTTTGATTGCTCACTTTGTAACTCTTTTTTGTATCAAAAAGTACAAAATCTGCTTGATCGCCTACGGCAATAGTTCCTGCCTCTTTGCCTATTTGTTTTGCAGGGTTTTGTACTGTCAGTTTTATAAGCTCACTCATTGTTAGAATGCCGGTTTTTACAAGCTTTGTATAGTAGAGGCTCAGTGCATCGCTAAGTGCTTCGCATCCATAGGCCGCATCATAGAAGGCTACCTCTTTGTTTAGTGGCGAAGAGGGTTGATGCAGTGTTGTCAAAGAGTCTATCTCACCACGTTTGAGTGCTGCCTGGAGTGCTTGGACATCCTTGCGTGAGGAGAGCGGCGGATTGAGTTTTGCTGTTGTGTTAAAACCTTCGCAGGCTTCATCAGAATGTATGAGATGATGCAGTGAGACTTCACAACTTACCGCCACCCCTTCACTCTTTGCTTTTGTAATGAGTTCAATTGAGCGAAGTGAAGCGATTGATTTAAAAAGTATTTTGATCTTAAAATGGCGTGCAATCTCTATCATACGTGAGACATGGAGCACTTCACTCAGTTCTGGAATGCCGGCAAGTCCAAGACGTGAACTTACATCTCCTTCAAGCATTACACCGGAATTTATAAGTGAATTATCTTCTGCTTTACAAAAGAGTGTCACGCCATACATCTGCACATATTCAGCAATTTTTATGGCGATGTTGTTCTTTGCGATTGTACTCATAAATGGTGCAACCACCCCTTTTTTAAGAAGAATAGCGATGTTTGAGAGTGTCATATCTTCTTTAAGAGCGTTGAGCATCAGATCAATCTTCACATCACTAATGTCTTTAATGCTGTTTTGCGCAAACTCCAGAACCACTTCATCATCGATGGCAGGTGAGCTGTCGGCATTGAGTACGATGTGCCCCACTCCACCTTTTTTTGCTTCTGCTGCGATAGCTTTAATATTTTTGGAGTTAAGTTGAGAATCTTTGAGACGGACATTCAAATCCACCAAAGAAGGAAGCAGGTACGCCCCTTTTGCATCGATGACTTCACTGCCTTTGAGATTTTCCCCCATCTCTGTTACAACGCCGTTTTCAATCTTTACATCAACTCTTCTCTCACCATTAATATCACAAACTATCGCGTTTGATATAAGCATTTTAGACCACCTTCGATATAATGTTAGAATTATAGCATAGGAATTGGCATGAAACTACTTGTATCGGCATTAGAACACTCCGCAAACGTGCATCTTAAATCACTTAAAAAAGAGCTGCGTGAGGATGTGGAGTTCATCGGTATCTTTGACAAAGATTTGGGAGAGCCTATCGTTGATCTGAGAAGTCTTGCCATTATGGGCATAGTCGATGCCATCAAAAAACTGCGCTTCTTCTTTAAACTCGCAGATGAGATGGTCGAACTTGCAGAAAAAGCAGACAAAGTACTTTTAATGGACTCTTCTGGATTTAATCTGCCGCTTGCAAAAAAGCTCAAAAAAAAGTACCCAAACAAAGAGATAATCTACTACATTTTACCGCAAGCTTGGGCATGGAAGAAAAAACGCATTCCCGTTCTAGCTCAAACTATAGACAGACTTGCTTCAATCTTGCCGTTTGAGAAGAACTGCTATCCAAAAAATGCGCCTATTGAGTATGTTGGGCATCCCCTGCTTGACCAAATTACAACCTTTAAAGAGTCCATCAGTGAGAATATTGAACATATTACTTTTATGCCGGGAAGCAGAAAGGGTGAAATTCGCCGATTGATGCCCATTTTCAAAGAGGTACGTGGTTTTTTACCTGTAAAAAAAGCGACAGTCATCATTCCTGAGTACTTTTCAGAGGAAGACATTAAAGAACTTTATGGGGACTTGAGTGATTTTGAAGTTGTGCATAATGCACACCAGACACTCTACGAGGCAGATTTTGCCTTTATCTGCAGCGGTACGGCAACACTTGAAGCAGCACTTATCGGCACACCGTTTATTCTGGCCTATATTGCCAACTCCATTGACTACTTCATAGGCAGTAGAGTTGTCAAACTCTCGCATGTCGGTCTTGCGAACATTATGTTCTCAAAAGCCTACAAACAAGAACTACATCCGGAATTTTTGCAAGAAGCCGTAACAACAAAAAATCTTCTCGATGCTTACAAGAACTACAACAAAGAGAATTTCTTAGAGAACTCAAAACGCCTACGTGAGTACTTGCAGCACGGCAGTTCTAAAAGAGTCGCACAGATCATAGAAGCATCTACTTCTTCTTAGCCTTTATCTGTATGACTTTGCCTGTTGTTTTGGGTGCTCTTTTCTTCGCACTATATTTTGCATCTTTAGGCTTCTCTTTTGTAAACTCTTTCTTCGGTCTCTCAGATTTTGCTGCATCATACTTTGGTTTTTCTTTCGTAGATTTTTCATAGCGTTTTTTCGCCACTTCTTTTATCTCATCTTTTGAGAGCTTTTTGCGTACAGGCGTTTTAGGCTCCTCTTTTACTTCATAACCAAAGCTTTCAACAACTTCTTGCTTAATGGCACGTCCCAAGAGTGTCTCTATTGCGTGAAGTTCTTTTTGCTCACTTTCATCTAGAAGCATCACAGCTTTTTGTGTCGCTTTAGCAACTCTCGCGATGTAGACGATGTCTTTAATAGGCATATCGAAACTTATTAAAAAAGCGCACTGTAGCTCTTTGTTCTGTACAAAATCTTTATCTTCCATAACACATATATCTTTGTTCTCTAATCCCTCTTGAATTTTTTGTGGCTCACGTGAGCAGACAACAATGATATCTTTCTCACTGCTCTCTTCTATGAGTTTATTAAGAAGTGCTATTTTTTTCTCTGCTTGGCACTGGTAAATGCGGTGATTGTTCGGTTTTATGCTTATATTGTTTGCTGACAAATCTGTTCCTATTATAAAATTCTTTCAAGAAATTTCAATTAATAGTGAAATTATACCCATAAACTTATAAATTATGCTATTATGGAGAGATAAACAACAGAGACTTCTAATTTTGAAAGTCTCAAATTAGGAAAACACAATAAAAAAAGAAATTACATTCAATTCAGTCGGTCTTTCAGCGCCGATCTTAAAAGCTGTCAAAGAACAAGGCTACACTCACCCTACTCCGATTCAAGCAAAAGCAATCCCGGTTATTTTAGAGAAAAAAGATATCCTAGCAGGTGCACAAACCGGTACAGGAAAAACGGCAGGTTTTACACTGCCGCTTTTAGAGTTGCTCTCACGCAAGAAAACTACAAAACAAAAACATAAAGTACGCGCACTCATTTTAACACCGACACGCGAACTCGCACTGCAAGTTGCAGAGAACGTAGCACTCTATGCAAAATATACACCTTTTAAGTCTGCTGTCATCTTTGGCGGTGTAAAGATCAATCCGCAAATTACACAGCTTAAAAAAGGTGTCGATATTGTCATTGCAACACCGGGACGTTTGCTAGACCACATCTCACAAAAGACAATCGACTTGCGTGAGATAGAGTTTTTGGTCCTCGATGAAGCAGATAGAATGCTTGATATGGGTTTTGTCAATGACATCAAAAAAATTGTTAATATCATTCCAAAAGAGCGTCAAACCCTGCTCTTTTCTGCAACCTACTCTGCACCTATTAAAAGACTCTCAAACCAGTTTTTAAAATCGCCTACACTCATAGAAGTAGCACGAACAAACGAATCAAATGCCATAGTGGAGCAAAGCGTCTATCCTGTTGATAAAGGAAGAAAAAGAGAGCTTTTAACGCACCTTATCAATGAGAGAAAATGGCAACAGGTCTTAGTCTTTACTCGTACAAAACACGGTGCAAATAAATTAACAGGACAACTTGAAAAAGACGATATAACAGCCGTTGCCATTCATGGAAACAAGAGTCAAAATGCACGTACAAAAGCATTAGCTGACTTCAAAAAAGGCGATGTAAGAGTACTCGTTGCAACGGACATTGCAGCGCGCGGTATCGACATAGATCAACTACCGCATGTTGTCAATTTTGAGCTTCCAAATGTAAGTGAAGATTATGTGCATAGAATCGGGCGAACAGGACGAGCAGGAAACAAAGGAGAAGCACTCTCTTTAGTCTGTGTGGATGAGCATGAATTTTTAGATGGCATCGAGAAACTCATCAAAAAAGAGATACCAAAAGTTTGGCTCAAAGGTTTCAAACCAGACCCAAGCATCAAGGCAGAACCGATAAATATGGGTGGAAACAGAGGCTCACGCAACAAACCTAGAGGAAACTCCCGTAATAGTAACAGGAGTGCAAACAGAGGTAGAAGATAAACTTCTACTCTGTTATATCTTTTAAGATAGACTCAAAATCTTTTTGAGCTTTTAGAAGTTCCGCTTTTGCGGCTTTGTCTTGCACTCTTGCAGAACTGAGCCAGTTATAAACACCTGGGAAACCTACTACAACCTTGTTTTCATCTTTTTTCTTATAGATCATAGTCGTACATGGTGCAAATGCCGAAGCTTCCGGTCTGCTTTTTGAAACAGTATAGATAACAGGTAGTTTACAGATAGAATACGTAAGGTAAAAATCATACGGAGATTCCACCTTTCCATCTTCTGTCAACACTTCATTTAAGTCCATATACTCAGGTACTACAAAACCAAATGGCTTGAATCCTGCTTCAAGGTTCATAATGAACTCTTCTTGAACTTCTTCTATATCATCATCTTCATCAACTTCCATCTCATAAGTCGTTACAAGGTCATGTGACGCTTTTAAACTGTCTTCACTAAAAGTATGCTTTGCATTTGGAAAGTTTTTTTTGATCACAGCCAAGACCTGCGCCTCGATCTTTTTAAGCAGTGGATCTTTAATACCGAGAATCTTTCCCTGTGCATCTGCCGTTAAAACAGAAAGATGCAGCGTATCTTCACCTTTGGCTTGATAGATTCCCATACCCATCGGTGTAAAAGCACCCGCTTTGGCATACTTATCTACAAGCTCTTTTGTGTACTTCTTACTCCAAAATGTCATCAATGTAAAGACTTTGTATTTCGTCTCTTTGAACTGCTTTTTAAACGGTCCTATCATGTTGCTGTTAAGCTCTACATGCATGCCGCCATTGTTAAGCGCCTCTTCGATCATGTAAGGAGTGATCTTGTCATCTTTGTTATCTATGCTAAAAAGATGCAGATCACCCTTTGCCTGTAATGACACAGCACAAACTAGTGCCGCAATTATAAGTAGTACTTTTTTCATAATTTTTTCCTATGGTTTAATATATATCCAACCGGCTTTGACACTCTCTAACAGTTCAACAACACCTGCTGTCACTATTATAGAACCGTCAATAAGGTCTTCTTCTTTTACATGAAGTGTCCGCATTGTATTGCCGCAGGCGACAAATTCAACATCATACTGCATCAGAGCATCTACTCTCACTGCTGTAGTACGATTACGTTTGTAAAGCAGTGCCAGACCTTTTGAATAAGTGACGATCTTCATCTCTACTTTTTCCGGTCCGTAAAACTTCAAAACATTGTTTGCAACACTCAGTATGTGATCTAGAGCATGCGGGGAATCTTCCGTGACAGAAAAGACGATTTGTCTCGGGTTGTCAATGGAAGGTTTTGGGTCAGCATACTCTGTATCTGCAAAAGAGAGAATACAAAAGCTAAGTAAAATAAGTGTAAATTTTTTCATCTTTAAAAGCCTTTATTTAATATTTTTCGTCAAATCTTTAAAATCCTGGATATTCCAAGAACCGGGAATCTTTTTAATAATCTTTTGATCGGTATCTATAAAGAAAAACGTCGGTGTAAAATAGACATGGATACCTAAAGGCAGCTCATCAAAATCAAGATTCAATCTTACAGGAATAAATCTTTTTTCAAGCCACATTGACATCTCTTTGTCATCAAAGACATTTTTTTGCATATCTTTACAGTAGTGGCAATCTGTTCGCATAACATCTATCATAATGATTTTGCCATTTTTCTTTTGCAGCTTTAAGGCTTCTTCATAGCTGTGAAACTCTAAAGCAAAAAGAGAAACTGCACTCAGTAGTAACATTATCCATATTTTATTCATCTTCCCACTCCAATGTTCTATATACACTCTCCACATTCTGTCTATGAATCGAATCATAAAAAGGAGTGTTTTTATACTCCGGCATCACAACCTCATTTACGACATCACCGATATCTTCGCCATCATCCAGACGTTTTTTCACTGCAGCTCTAAGCTGTGTGAGGTAGTTGTATGTAAATGCTATTGCCTCCTTGCCGACTACATCACCATGACCCCCGACCACATACTTCACATCCATCTTTTTTAAGGTCTCAAGAGCTGCTATCCAACCGTTGATATTACCGTCACGCAAAGAAGGAAGTCGTTCGTTAAATACCAAATCACCGGCAAAAACAATGTGTTCACTCGGAATGTAAACGAAAAGATCATTTGCTGTATGTGCTTTATGATTTACACTCTTAATATCTACTTTTTTCCCATTTATGGTAAAGATTTTTTCTTTTTCTACAAATAGTGTCGGATATACCTGTTTCGTTCCTTGAAATGCCTCTGCAGAGATTCTTCTTTGCATACGTGTCATTTCCTCTTTTGGAAGCTCTTTAAAAGTAGCGGGCCCGATGATTTGAGCACCTTGTTCTTTATAAAAACCGTTACCAAGCCAATGGTCATCATGAACATGCGTATTGACAACATAAGAAAGAGGAAGATTTTTGATTGTTTTCATTTTTTCATATGCCTGAGCAGCATATTGGAATGTAGGACCACTATCTATCACAAGATAGCTAGTCCCCATATTAACAAAACATGAGTTAGACATGTTTCCATTGTTACGCTTATCCATCACTTCTGCTAACCCGAAGAAGCAGTAAATATCTTTACTGACCTCCTGAGTTCGAAGTTTGTAATCAAAGGAGAGAAGAGAATTTACAAGTACAAAACTTAACAAAAGCAACTTCAAAGCGGAACCTTTTTTAGAACAAGTAGTTTAGTTCAAAACGATATTCATTATATGAATCTACATCTTTACCTGCGTTAGAACCCAATACTCTAGCATCAGCACTTACTAAACCTACACGCACTTTAGCATAGAGACCGTTTCCGAAGTTTTCACGGAAGTCCATATGTAAAATTTTACTATCTGCTTGTACACCTGCTGCTTGTTTCGCTTCATCAAAATCTTGAATAGCATAACGAGCCATTGCACTGAAACCTGGAACTAAACCGGCTTTATCAAAATCATAGTTTGCTTCCACATTAAATGTTTTCGTATTTGCATACCAGTTATACTGCGCCATTGCACGAGTATATCCACCTGTCGGGAATCCACGCCATGGTGCTACTATATCTGCTGCATCTTCAACTGCTGAATAACCAATTTTTGCTTTTAATGGTCCTTTTTTAAGAACTAAACGAGCCATCCATAAAGAACTGTCAAGTGTATATCTTTCTTTATAACCTAAATTACTTGTTGGTGTTTGTTCAATCCCAAGTTTACCTTTTAAAGTCGCACCACCAACTTCTCCACCACCGTTATCGAATTGTTTCATATAACGAACACCAGGCGTAAGTGTATACCCATCACCAAGAGCAATTTTATAGTTAAGCTCACCTGTCAATGATGATAATACATCAGGTACTGCGCCATATGTTACATCAACTTGAAGATTCTCTATTGATTTGTTTCTTGCATCGACTACTATAAGTTCATGGTTCACATCTTTTCCAGCATCAACAAAGTTTTTATATGAAAGACCTTTGTGAACAGCTGAATCATCATTATTATTCCAATCACCAAAATTAGTAGTTGAATCAGCATTATATCTGTCACCAAAAGTGATTACATCATGAAAAGTCGTATGATCACGTAACTTTTGCGCTGTAAAGTATGCACCTCTGATTCTTGTCTTAGCAAGTTCTTTTGTCTCTAACACAACACCTTCAAAAGTATTTGGAATCATTTTCGTATCATTTGATTTTGTCAAGAAAGATTCAAAGATTTGACGACCTGCGATCGCTTTTGTTTTAGAAACTTGGTACTGAAGATTTGCTTCAGCCAGAACTGCATACTCCCAAGTACCAGTTGTTGCAATCAAATAACGACTAAATGTATCTTTTCCTGCTTTAACTTTACCAACTTCTGATTCGTCCTGACGTAACGAACTAAACGGACTACTTGTAAAATAAAGTCCTGCTGCTGCACTTACACCATTAAACGATGCCGTTTTATACTTCATACTGCCACCAAGACCAAATGCTTTATTATCTATATTAGCATCATCATTTTTCCAATCCCATTTAAAAGAATTCATTCGTAAACGACCGTAGAACACACCTTCTGAAAACATTTCTGAAAGCTCATCAACCTTTGGAGGCTTAACATTTGTTTTCACCATCATATCATTTTTCAACTCACGCTTTGGTTTATCGTCGCTAGCATTCACTGTAGCTGACAATGCACATACTAATACTGCAGCACTGCTTAATTTCAATACTTTCATTTTTTACACCACTTATTTTAAATTTTTCCTCGGTCCTTAACAGCCCATAGAGCCTTTTGTAGGACAACCACAACTATAATCAACTAAAGTCACATTTCCTTTGTTGCTTACATCTACAACTTTTTGACGTTTAATGTAGTCACGAACTACATCATAAACCGGACGAATTTTATCTTCTTGTAAATTAGACCCTGCTTTTTGCAAGTTACCGCCCCATGATGACACTACATAAGTTTTGTTCAAGTCTATCGGTTTACCTCCAATTTTAAGATTTGATATACGCTCACCGGCTTTGTTCGATACAGCAATACTGTATGTTACACCACCTAAACGGCTCATATCACCACCTTGTTGGTAGAGTGGATTTTCATTAAATACATTGTCTGCGATATCTTCAAGTAATTGTGCTATTTTTGCACCTTTTAACTCAAAGGTATATACATTCGGATATGTAATACCACACATCTCATAGACATTATCCATCAGTATGTCATCACCGGCAAGAACTGTTGTTCCCCATCTGTACCCTGGCGTAAATGAAATGTCACATTTCATCTCATCCATTATCGCATCATTAATGAGCTGATCGAATGTTGAAAAGAAAGTGTCACGCTTATAAAGCATTCCTTTTGTCTTTCCAAGCACCTCATTGAACTCTTTATCAAATGGAGCATAAAGCTCATTGACAAGTTTCACACCTTCAGGATCAGCCGGAATAAGATTTGAAGCGATTGGAATGAGTTTGTACTCATATCCTTTTACTTTTCCATCTTTTGCATCGATGTCTAAACGGCCTATATATTTACCATGACTACCGGCAATAACGATTACCGTATCATTGATAGTGATAGGCTGCGGTGAAGGGTCATGTGTATGTCCGCTTAAAATAAAGTCTATCCCTTTTACCTTGTGTGCTACTTCCTGATCGACACTAAACCCATCATGTGAAAGAACAACGACACAGTCAACTTTTTTCTCATTTTTAAGCTCATCTACATACTCTTGCAGCGTTTCAAGTCTCAGACCGAAACTCCATCCCTCTGTAAACTCTTTAGGGTTTGCAGTAGAAGTAAATGGAAATGACTGACCGATAATTCCGATCTTCGCACCACCACGCTCTTCAATAGTATATGGCTCAAAAATAAGCTCTTCATACTCATCAGAGAATGGGTCATCACCTATAATATTTTGAGAGATGAATTTTGCATCAAGCTTCTCGATAAGCTCTCTTACTCTCTCTTTACCGTAAGTAAACTCCCAGTGACCTACCATAACATCAATACCAAGATAGTTCTGCGCTTTTACAATCGCTTCACCACCGGTTTTAAGTGCTACACCGGTTCCCTGCCAAGTATCACCAGAATCTAAGAAAAGCACATTCTCTTTCCCATGTTCTTTGATGATGTGATTTGTCAAAGTTTTCATATGAGCGATACCACCCATTTTTCCAAACTTCTTCGCAAGTTCTTCAAAATTGATGTATGTATCAAAATAGGCATCAAGTGAACTAGGTTCTAGTCCATAATGCTTTGCAAATGCCTCACCACATAAAAATCCCGGTGTTCCAACAAGGTTTGGAGCAGAGATCAGTGTTGAAGGCTCTCTCCAGTAAAGTGGCTTGATATGTGCATGTAAGTCACACATATGAAGCAGTGTAAAGTTTCCTTTTGCTTTAAAATCATATATATCTTTTAAAGATATCTGTGCAGGTGATTTTACGCCTGTATTACAACCACCGGCTGCCATACCTAGACCAAAAATCGCCGCAATATGCATAAAGTCTCTTCTTGAAATTTCCATTATCTGCCTTCTATCTTTTCAGTCCAGGAATAGCGATCTCACTACCCTTTGATCTCTCAGTAAGATATACTTCCAATGCTACCATCTCTTTTGAACCTAAAGGAATCACCTTAAGAAGTGCATTTTTCATACATCCTTGAAAACGGTGTTGAAAAGTTCTCAGTGATGATTTTGTCATTCTGTATGCAGGCCACGTTGCAGCAGCTTTTACACCTTTTGAGCTCAAATCCGGAAGCGGTTGTGTTCTTAGAACTCTTCCGATCACATCAGGAGAGTGACAAGAGTTACATGAAAGACCACGTCCACCACGTTTTGTCATAAATGTTTTCTCACCAAGAGCATACATCTCTTTCATTTGAGGGTTTGCATTTACATCAATATTTATTGGCTCATCATTCGCAATAGATTTCACATATGCGACCATTGCAAACATATTTCCACTTTTAAGTTTGAGTGGTTTATGTCCACCATCTGCCATCATTGCCTGAATCACCTGATCAAGTCCTACAACCATATCAAACTTTTTAATATAGCGCGGGAACCCTGCAATATATGCAGGAAGTTCATCTTCACTTACACCAAGATATTTTGCAAGACCTTCATCTCCACCCATATAGCTTAGTAACTCTTCACCGTCTGCAATCATAATATCTGCCGGATTGTTCTCTGACATTTCAGCATACATTGCACGGTCTGCATCGCTTATTGCAAATTGTTCACCACCAAATGATAATGAAGCAAGCATTGCAACTGATAGAGCTATTTTAATACCTATTTTCATCTGATTATCCTTTTGGTTTAATCTTTTTGCTTTTCTCGTGTACTTCACCAGTGTTGTCTGTATATGTGACAGTAAGTTTCCCTTTACCCTGCACTTTCATGTAGATAGTAAAAACCGGGTTTACAGATAATGTCTCCCAAACTGTCATATTTGTAATCTCTTTACCGTTATAGTTGAACTTCACGCTGTTAATATATTTTGCAGGAATGACCTTTTTCGTTTTCTTATCTTTCCCCATGCCTGTATCCATTGGATGCATAACCATAAAACTAACTTTTACAATCTCACCGTCTTTATATCTCTTTGGTTTGATCTTAATCAGTGATTTTCTTTCTTCTGCCATTTTTATATCCTCTTTATTTATTTTTTATTTTTGTTTCTCTGATTGAAATATCAACCACATCCACCAATAGTTACTTTTACACTTTGAGAAGCGATTAAGAACTCACCATTGCTAAGTTCTACAAGACCGACAACCTCTTGCGTTCCACCAAGTTTGATACGCGTTGAAAAATACGCTTTTCCATTTGCCGGTGTAAGATTTACATCAATACAACGTGCATTTGAGTTTTTTGTAGAAAGCACATGGATCGCTTTAACATAATCTGAATCTGTCATAGGAGAATCAACTTCAACTGTCACAGGAACAACTGCACCATTTTCAGCGATTTCTGGAACTTTCAGTTTTACTTTACTTGATTTAACAGGGGCTTTCCCACCTGTAATAGCATCAACAGCCACTTTATAATCCATCTTGTTTGGACTTACCGGTTTTGGCGCATCTGCTGCGAAACTCATAACAGGGATAACTGCACCTACAGCTGCCACTGAACCTATTTTTTTAAAAAAATCTCTTCTTTGCATTGTTTACTTTCCTTTAGTTTTATTTTGGAGCTACTACAAATGACGTAATGTCACATATCTCTCTTGGAGTAAATAGCTTTGTTGTTAAATTGATAATCATATATGTATCAGGGTTATCAATACGAGCATCAGCAATTTTTTGGAAAACGAATTGATGATCTCTTGCTCCACTGTCTATAAAATTCTCTTTATAGTCTGTTAAATCAGGACCAATATTACCAGCACCCTTTGCACCTTCAATATTATGACAAGCTACACAGTTACCATACTGTTTTGGCTTTCCATCTTTTGTTTTTTTTGATAAACCTTTAGGTGGAGTCTTCTTAGCTTTTTTCCCATTTAGGTTATTAAAGATATATTCCCCTCTGGCAATTGCAGCCGGATCATCTGTTATACAAGCTGCTGGCATTTGGTATACCTTTGGCGGTGCCAACAGATCTTTTTCTATCATCTTACTTGCATCTGGATGCTCTATAACTTTGCTGTAATCTGTAGCAAAAAGTGAAGCACCTACAAGCAATGACATTATTACTGTTTTCTTCATTCTTGTTCCTCCTATGTATTTTCAAGGAGCAGTTTAACTATTGAATGTAAAATGAATGTAAAATCAGATTTATTTATAATTATTTGTGCGGATTATGTGGAAAAATATAGAGAAAAAGGCTTCCCTGCTTTAAATTTGACTCAATCTTGAGTTCAATATTTTCATGATTGATAATGGATTTTACAATATTAAGCCCAATACCGAAACCACCTTTTGAGGTATCTTCTCTATAATAACGGCTAAATATCTTCTCAATTTTTTCAATACCTACACCGTAATCTTTAAAAGCAAGATGGCACTTTCCACCTTGCATATAAAGTGCTATATCTATTTGAGAATTTTCATAGGAGTATTTTATAGCATTAGAGATATTATTGTCTATAAGGCGTTGCAGTTGCTTTTCATTCATATAGATTGAACCGCAACTGCTTATATCTGTATGTATCGTGATATTTTTCATAGCTGCAACTTCTGAGAAATACTCAATTCTATCTTGTAAAAACTGTGCAATGTCTATATTTTTTTTCTCATGTTCAAGACGTTCATGTTTAATGAGGTAATCCATATCATTATAAATGTTTGAGAGTACTTTTGCCGCTGCTTTCATTCGCTGCATATATTTGTTAGGAGTATTCTTTCTGTTATAAAGATCAATATTGACATTAATGATAGAGAGCGGTGTATTAATCTCATGCATTGAATCTTTTATGAAATTATCAAGCTGTTTGTTCATCTTCTGAAACGGTCGTGCAAATGTTTTTAGAAAATAGACACTTAAAATAAAAATCAGTATGGCAATACTAAAGAGTATTAACAAAACTTTTTCATAAACAGAAGCATAGGAAATTGTATTGTGCAGTACAAGATAACTCGCTCCAAAGTACCTTCCTTTTGGCAGCTTTACAACAAGATATGCTTCATTATCATCAAGATAGTACCCATCTTTAAAGTAGTTTATTGATGTCTTTATCAAAGTAAAAATAGGCTGGAACTTTTCATCATAAAGCCCTGATTCAAAGGTCTTAAAACGTGGATACTCAAAATACTCATCATTTTGGTCATACTCTTGCATCGCTTTGACGATAAGCAGAGACTTCTCTTTTAAAAGCAGCTCATTTTGAATGGCATGAATATTTTTCATATAAACCATATAATAAAACAGCGGAGCAAGAAGAATAATACTGACAAGTGCCGAGTATATCAGCGCATATTTAGCAGAGTATTGATTATCTTTCAATAATGTATCCTAAACCGCGTCTGTTTTGTATGATATCCTCCGGAAGTTTCTTTTTGAGGTTATTCAGTTGAACACGAATGGTTGCCGGTTCGACATACTCTCCCCATACCTCATCTTGAAACATCTGCGTGGAAACTATGGAGTTTTTATTTTTTATAAGTACTTCAAGAAGGTCTTTTTCTGTTTTTCGCAGTACTATCTCTTCATTATCATGACTGAGTTTACTCTTTTTAAGATCATACACCAAATTACAGCCTAGCTTCACAAGAGAGCCGTCATTTTTTAAATGTGCTGCCAATGCTTGATCAATACGAAGTTCCAACTCTTCAAGATCGAACGGTTTACGAATGTAGTCACAACATCCTCGCTTGTACCCCTCTTTAAGATCATTCATCTCAGTCATCGATGTTAAGAAAATAGCCGGAATGGTTATTTTATCTTCTCTTAGTTTTTTTAACATCTCAAAACCGTTCATAGAGGGAACATTGACATCAAGCAGTAAAATATCATAATTCTTATCATAGACAGCATCATAAGCCTCAAGTCCATCCATAAAACCATCCACTTCATAACCGATGTCACTCAAGAATTCTTCGACACTGATGCGCAGTGAATATTCATCTTCTAAAAGCAGTACTTTCATTTTATCTTCCCGTCTATTTTCTTTACTATTTTTCTATTAAGCATCATCTGTATCAGCTCATCTTTTGAGTATTTGTCAAATTTATCATACGCTTCATCGAAAAAGACCTCTCTGTCCTCTTTATCAATAACATCTTGCAGGTATACAAGCGATGATGCAGAGTATTTTTCATACATATTCTCTTTATAGGACTCCTCTTTGACTATATTATACAAAGAGCTTCTTGTGATATTGATTAAAAAAGAGATGTCATCTTCCGGATTTCTAAAGTAGTCGAGATAACGCTCCGTAAGAACAAATACAAAACCACCGATGATTTTTCCATCACCGTCACGCATATTTTCATAAAAGATGTACTTGTTGTCTTTGTAAACAACACCACTGAGTTTTAACTCTTTAAAGTCAATTGTATGGAGTGTTTGTAGATGGGCATAATTGTAGTTTCTATTGGCAAGAATATATTTATCTAACGTCAGATTTTGCATCATTAGCACTGCGGTATCTGTGTGTTTCACATCAAGCAGAACATAAAGGTCAACACCAATGGAGCTAAAAAAGTCTGTGATAGATTTAAAAAAGGAGATAGACTCAACATAGCCGATAAATTCATCATCTTTATATACTGGAACAGTTGCTTTGATACCCAAGCGACGGCCTACTTCAATGGAAGTACGCGGTGTTTTATGAGTATCAAAGTATTTTAGATCGGTTCTGTAGTCTCCTATAGGCATACCGGCGTACACATCATCCCAACTTCTGGCAAATATGTTCAACTCTTTTGTGATAACCTGTGCACGGATTCTAGCATCTGTATTTTTTTGAATCGTTTGCGCAACATCTGAAATGATCTTATACCCAAGATCCTCATCATCATTCTCAAGTGCATCTATCAGCCCTTTATTCTTTGAAAGCATAAGTGCCACACGCAAATCTTCCATTTTATGCGATTTTAATTGACTCTGCAAAGTCAAACGCATCTGATCCATAATATGGTAAATCTTCTGCTCTTTGATCTCATTTTTATAATAATATGCAGAGATTAAAATCAGAACAATGATAACAGTAAAGATGATACCTATTTTTTTTAACAAATGTGCTCGACCTTATTTTTACAAGCTCTGAAGATGTGCTAAAAACTCAGCAGGCTCTACAAAGCCGATAATACTCTTTGATGTAAGAAGCTTCCCATTTGCATCAAAGAAGATAATAGCCGGCGGTCCAAAAACACCATAGGCTTTTGAGAGTGCTTTTGTATCTGCATTATTTGCCGTTACATCTGCACGAATAAGAACAAACTCACGCATCTTCTCTTTTACCTTTGCATCAGCGAATGTCACTGCTTCAAGCTCTTTACAAGAGGTACACCAATCAGCTGCAAAGTCCAGCAGTATCTTTTTACCTTTATTCTTTTGCAAGAGTGCATCAAGTTCTTGAAGTGATGTTACTTTTGTAAAGTGTAGCTCTTGTGTTGTACTTTGTACATTACTTATACCACCCTGCTGTGCTGCTAAAAAACCAAGTGGCTTTGTCATACTCGGAGCACCGGCAAGTACACTGAGGAAAAGCGATAGAGCATAGATAAAAAGCACCGTAGCAATACTGCGTCTAAAGATATGTCCTGCACTGTTGAGTGCTCCAAGGTAGATCGCAAAACCGATACCTAGCATAGCGTATAAGAAAACGATTATACCTACTGGAAGAATTTTTTCAAGCATCCACACCGCTACACCAAGCATAAGTACACCAAAGATCTCATTGACCATCGTCATCCAAGCGCCCGGTTTTGGCATAAATTTACCGGCACTCACACCGACTAAAATAAGCGGAACTCCCATTCCAAGACTCATGGCAAAGAGAGCTGAACCGCCAAGCAGGGCATCACCGGTTTGACCGATATAAACAAGCGCACCTGCAAGTGGAGCTGCAACACACGGTCCTACAATCAGCGCAGATAAAAATCCCATAATTGCCACGCCGACAACCCCGCTGCGATTAGAGTTTTGTGAAACTTTCGAGACCAAAGCGTCAGGGAGTTTAAGCTCATAAAAACCAAACATTGAAAATGCGAGTGCCACAAAAACACCTGCAAAAGCATACACAACCCATAGTGTCTGCAAGGCAGCCTGCAAGTTTGAACCAAAGAGTCCGGCAAGTATACCGGCTATGGTATAAGCCAGTGCCATAGCGAGGACATACACCACAGAGAGTCCAAAAGCTTTCTTCGTTGTCAGCCCTTCACCTTGAGAAATTATAAGACCTGAAATAATAGGAATCATAGGAAAGACACAGGGTGTTAATGAGAGCATCAATCCAAAAACAAAGAAAGTTGCCAAAATAACTAAAAAACCACTCGATTTTATAGTATCTGCTATCATATCTATTTGGGATTTTGCACTCTGCTTCTCTAGAGCTGGTTGTTGTGTTGTTTGTACACTCTTATTCAGTGCAGGCAGCGTTGACGGAGACAAAATTTTAGTTGTATCTATTTTTAATGAAAAGACTTTTTCAATTGGCTCGTAACAAAGTCCCTGCTCCGAGCATCCTTGATATTCAAGTTTGAGTTTGAGATCTTTGACACCCGAAACAGAAGCATCTTTTTTCAACGCAACGATAAACTCCGGTGATTTCATATAGACAGCATCCCCCATATGATCTTCTGTCTTTGGTGCATCTATTTTTGCTATTGTAATTCCGGAGTTTCCTAGCAGTGTGATGTTGAGTTTGTCCTTGTAGAGATATATCTCAGGAGCAAGCTTTACACCTGTTACGATCTCACCTTTGTCATTGAGCTTGGCATAGGGCTTGAACGCTTCGTTAGGCATCAAAAAGTCAGCCGCATGAAGCGTAAGGAGTGTAAGGAGAAAAAGCGTCGTTATTTTTTTAAATAGTGTCATTTATGAACC
>VCAX01000110.1 GCA_013607665.1 Campylobacterota bacterium
TAAGATGCTTGTGCAAAATATTATCAAAGCGCAAAGAGATGAAGCGATGCGAAAAGGTTTGGAATTTACACTTGATATTGATGATGAATTACCAGACTCATTAATACTTGATGAGGCAAAAATCGAAGATATCTTTATCAATCTCATAGAGAATGCAATTAAATTCACAGAGAGAGGTTTTGTTCATGTAAAACTTGTGCAAAATGGTCAAGATATTGTAAAAAACTCTATCAACATGGCATTAGTAGTAGAAGACAGTGGTGTCGGTGTGCGTGAAGAAGAGAAGGAAAAGATCTTTGATATCTTTGAGAAGTCTGCAGGAGATAAGAAATCGGCAGGTATGGGACTAGGACTCTCTATCAATAAAAAGATGGCTAAGCAGATGGGTGGTGATATCTTTTTAGAACCAAAAGCAGGTGAAGGGTCAAAATTTGTTTTTTCTCTTAATGGAGTAGAAGTGGTTCTTCCAAGTGCAGAAGCTAATGATGCCAATGCAGATATGATCGATTTTTCTCTCATTAAACCAGAGGGTGGAACGATTATGGTCATCGACAACGATGCCAAAACGAGAAATCTCATTCGAGATGCTTTTTTTGAAAGTGCATTAAAAGTACTCTCTTTTGATAGTCCACGAGATGCTATTGATGCATTGAAAAGTACGCAGGTAGACATGATTCTTTCTGATATTGATATCCTTGTAAGTGATGATAATGCTGTTTTAAAAATACTCAAAGGTATCAGCAGTGCGCCGATTGTAACTTTAACTGAAAAAAGAATTAAAGATATGGACTTAAACAGTGCTGCAGCGAGTATTGCGGGACATTTAAAAAAGCCTCTGCTAAAATCTGAACTCTTTAAAATATCTTTACAGGTTCTCAATGGCTCAAAAAGTATGCAAAATAGACTGATATTTGAAGATGAAAGTAGTTTTTCAGATCTTAGCAAAGAACAGATAAAAGATTTTTTCTCACTTGCAGAAAATAACCTAAATGGCTTGTATGAACAAGCAGACAAGACAAATGATCTTGAAACAATTAAACAATTTGCACAAGAACTTTTAAATGTTGCATCAAAATCTGCTATTGAAGATCTTGTCAAATTTGCAGATACACTACTGTTGAAAATCAATCTTTTTGAAATTGATTCTATCAATACAATGCTGCAACAATATAAACAAAAAGTTTCGCTATTAAAAGATTCTGTTGTATAATTCGAAAAAAATTTAAAGGCTAAAAATGTCAGTATATGTTTTTGGACATAGAAATCCAGATAGCGATTCTATTGTTGGTGCAATCTCATTATCATATTTGAAAAATCAGGTTGAGGATGAAGAGTATATTCCGGTTCGTCAAGGTGATATTTCTGTTGAGACAGAGTTTATATTAAAGCGGTTTGGTTATGAGAACAAAGTTCCTATGCTCAAAACCTCTGTAGCAGGTGAGAAAGTCTTTATAGTTGACTCTACTGATAGAGCACATTTTCAAGATGATATCGATGAAGCTACAATTCTTGGAATTGCAGATCATCACAAACTAGGTGATATTCAAACTGACACACCGCTTGAAGCATGGATACGTCCAATGGGCTGCTCAAACACGGTAATTTATGAAATGTATAACGCTTACGGTGTGGAAGTACCACGTGAGATCGCCGGTATGATGCTGATGGCAATTTTAAGTGATACTGTCATTTTCCGCTCGCCTACATGCACAAGAGTAGATACAAAAGCAGTAAAAGAACTTGCTGCAATTGCAGGTGTTGAAGATTATAAAAAACTTGCTATGGATATGTTCATCGTAAAATCCGCAGTTGACGGTGCGAGTGCAAGAGACCTCAACACAAGAGACTATAAAGAGTTCGATATGAACGGCACAAAAGTAGGCGTTGGACAGCTTGAGATGGTTGATATCTCTGTTTTAGAGCCGCGTGAAGAAGAGTTGATGCAGGATATGCAAAAGATGAAAGAGGAGAATGCTTTACATACTGTTTTGATTCTTTTAACAGACATTATGAAAGAGGGCTCAAAACTGCTTGTCGTTTCAGATGATGCAAGTAAAATAGAAAAAGCTTTCAATGTAAAATTACAAAACAATAAAGCATGGCTTGATGGTGTGCTCAGTCGTAAAAAACAGGTTATTCCTGTCGTGCAACCGCAGTTCTAAACTTCTTTAAACGCTACTCTTTATAAAGGTAGCGTTTGATCTTCTTCGTCGGTGTTTTAACAAAAGGCTCTATCTGCTCTACAAATTTTGTTATTTTTGAGAATGATGCAAGCTGTGTGTTAACATCGTTTCTCATATCTTCTAACAGTTTGTCTATTTTCTCTTTTATTTGACTCTCAGGAATGTTGTTAGCTTTGAACATTTTGTCTATAAGCTCATAATCTAAGTGAATTCTGGCAATAAGTTTGCCATCTTTTTCCATGACAAGAGAATCAAATACTGTCTCATTTTGATTAATGATAGCCTCTATCTGCTCTGGGTATATGTTCTCTCCGCCAGGGCCGATGATGACATTTTTACTGCGTCCGCTGATAAAGAGATAACCGTCTTCATCCAAATAACCAAGATCACCTGTTTTAAACCAGCCGTCATCAGTCATAACCTCTTTTCTCTGTTCTTCATCTTTGTAGTACACTAGCATCACACTTGGAGATTTCACAAGTATCTCACCTTCTCCATTATTCGGGTTTGGATCTGCTATTTTTACATCGACACCGACCATTGGAAGTCCAGTGGAGCCTATCTTTATCTTATATCCAATTCTTCCACCGGCTATTAAAGGAGAGGTCTCTGTAAGTCCGTAACCGACTATATACGGGAACTCGGCTTCTGCTAAAAATTTTT
>VCAX01000111.1 GCA_013607665.1 Campylobacterota bacterium
ATTACAAAAGGAAAATCAACAGATGAAAAAAATCGTTAGTATGCTCTCATTTGCGCTTCTGCTCTCTGCAAATGACGCAACAACTAATGCACTTTCACTTTCGGAGGCCTTGGAACTTTTACAAGCACAAAACTTGGAGATCAAAGCCGCCAAATATGATGTTGAAAGTGCAAAGGCACAAAAGGAATACCGTTTCAGGGATGAACTGGGGTAAATTAACCTTCGAGCAAGATGTTGCACGTTCGAATGATGCTGGGAATGTGTTTGGATTTAAACTGACGTCGCGTGAGGCTACGTTTGGGGATTTTGGATTTGGAGATCCAAGTATGCCACCACAAACAGATCCAGCATATTTAACAACACCACCTAATACATTAAACTATCCAGGATACAGAAACTTTTTCCAAAGTAAAGTAAAGTATGAAGTTCCTCTTTTTACAGGATTTGCAATCAGCAGTTATACACATATTATGGAAGAGATGACTAAAATCAAATCTCTCGATAAAACAAAAATTGCAACAGAAAAAAAATATGAACTCAAAAAAAGCTTTTATGATATGGCTCTGCTTGATTCATCCATTAAAAACTTAAATAAAATCTTGAACAACATAAACACTTTAGAGACAACAACAAAAACGATGATAGATGTAGGGTATGCAAAGCATGTCGATCTTTTGGAGGTCAAAGCAAAAAAAGGAAATGTTGAACGCCTCCTGATTCAGATGTATGCAAACAAAAAACTGCTTTACCATTACATCAGTTTTCTGCTCAATCAGAAAGTAACGGCTATCATCCCTCCGCAAGCAGATGTACCAATGCCAAAATTTTCAGATGAAGAGGTGCTCTCACGTAACATTGACATCAAAAAGGCAACGGAAGGTTTAGAGATTAGAAAAAGTATGCTCGATGCAAGTGAAGCTGGATACTATCCAACTGTCGGGGCTTTTGGTGAAGTTGCAACGGCAGATGATACTTTCTTAGGTGATGCAAACGACCATAAAGCCTACACTGTAGATGCGAGACTTACGTGGAATATTTTCAACGGCGGCATAGACAGTGCCAAGATTGAAAAGTCAAAAATAGAAAAAATGAAAATGCACTCACAGCTTGAGCTCGCGAAAAAAGGAATTGCACTCAAAGTGGCTAAAATACGCACAGAGATAGAGAGTGTCGATGCGCAGATAGCATCACTCAAACGGGAACTCGATCTTGCAAATGCCATCTATGAGAACTATGAGGGCAGATACAAAGAAAAACTCGTCTCTATGAGCGATGTCATCATCAAACAATCTGCACAGATAGAGAAGATTCTCAAACTGCAGATGGTAAAAAACAAACGTACTGAAAAAATATTTGAACTAGAAAAAATAGCAAACGGAGAGAAATAGATGAAAAAACTACTACTGATACTGGCATTTGGTGCTTCACTTATGGCAGAAGCCCTGACACTCTCAGGAAGTGTTATCTCAGATAACCAGAAGATGATTACAAGCCGATTTATGGGCTTTGTTACAAGTGTAAATGTGAGTGAGGGAGAAAAAGTCAAAAAAGGACAAATCCTCTACACTATTGACTCACGTGAGATTGATTCTGCAAAACGCCAAGCAGAACTTTCACTGCAAATGTATGAAAACCAATACACTAATGTAAAAATTAACCTCGAGCGTCACAAAAGACTTTTGGCAAAAGATATGGTCTCTAAGTATGAAGTAGAGAATCTCGAACTTGCAGAAAAGAACCTCAGAGATATGATAGCGATCGCGAAAGCACGCCTTCAAGAGGTGCAAAATCAGTATAAATACCTCAATATCAAAGCACCAAATGATGGTGTAGTCGTAGCTAAAAATATAAAAGTCGGTGAGATGGCAATGCCTGGCATGCCTGCTATCATCCTTTCTGATTTGAGCAATCTAAAGATCTCTGCTGAAATAGCTGAGAGCAATATGCCTCGTATTCATCATGGGAAAAAGGTAATTGTTGAGATTCCGTCACTTGGCATTAAAGAGATAGGAAAAATCACAGCTATTATTCCAAATTCAAACCCGATGACACATACATTCAAGATTAAAGTCTCTTTTAAAACACATAACAAAGCTGTATATCCTGGTATGTATGCAACAATAACTATCGACTAAGGAGCTGCAATGAATCATCATAAACCTTATGAACCAAAAGATGCAGCAGGAAAACTTGCCAAAGGATTTTTACGAAATCCTTTGACTTCTGTACTGGGCGTCTTTTTACTTGTCATCGGTTATATCGCTCTTATGGTAATGCCGCGTGAAGAGAACCCACAAATGGTCGTATCAGGCTCTACAGTTATCGTAGCGCTGCCTGGATCAAGCGCCAAAGAGGTAGAAAAGATCATCGTAAAACCGCTTGAGCGTAAACTCAAAGAGGTAAAAGGAGTTGAACACATCTACGGGATGGCTATGGACAATGTCGGTATCGTTAATGTAGCTTTTTACATTGGAGAGAAGAAAGAGGACTCAAATCTCAAAGTCTATGACAAGATCATGCAAAATTCTGATATGTTTCCAAAAGGTGCGATGGATCCTATCATTAAACCTCTTGACATTGATGTAGATATTCCTATCTTATCGGTTGCATTTTATTCAAATACAGACAAAATGAGCAAAACAGAACTCTATGACAAAGTAAAAGAGATTCAGCACCATATCAACGGTCTTAACAATGTTGCCGTAACAGAGATAAAAGGTGGGCACAAGCACCAATTCAATGTAGAGGTCGATATCAATAAACTCTCAGGATATAATCTCTCACTTGGA
>VCAX01000112.1 GCA_013607665.1 Campylobacterota bacterium
TAGAGAAAAACTTTTAAGGATTGTAAATGTATCAATGGATACTCTGGTTTCATGTAGTTTCGTTCATTTCATGGTTCGCGGTGCTTTTTTACCTTCCGCGTCTTTTTGTCTACCATGCGGAAAATATCGATAATAGCGGCTTTGTTGCAGTAGCAAAGATTCAAGAGATGAAACTCTTTAAGTATATCGGTGTTCCTGCAATGTGGGCGACAATTTTAAGTGGAGCGGCGATGATTTATCTCTCCATTGCAGGGGATTTTAATCTGTTTAAAACAGGTGGGTGGCTGCATGCAAAACTCTTTTTGGTTGCAATCTTGATCGCTTATTTCTATTCACTCAATGTCTATAGAGTGCAATTTTTAGAAGATAGATGTACAAAAAGTGGAAAATTCTTTAGAATTTATAATGAAGTGCCTACAATTTTAATGCTGCTTATTGTGGCGATGGTAGTGTTACGACCATTTTAACTTTTTTTATTCTCTTGCTCATCTTGGGAGACTCTTTTGTGGAGTACAATCCCAAGTGTAGTGAGTGCCGCTCCGCAAAATAGAAATACAATCGCAAGTGACATATTCATCTATCTCTCTCCCTTTTTTTTCGCTTTAAACAGTAGTGGTGTACCGGTAAAGTTAAAAGCCTCACGCAGCTTGTTCGTTAAATATCTTCTATATGTAAAGTGCAGCCCTTTTGGTTTGTTCATAATAATGGCAATCTTTGGCGGCCGTGTCTCATACTGTGTTGCATAGTAGATACGAATGACCTGCCCGTGCATACTTGGGAGTGTATGACGACGGAGTGCTTTGTCTATAACTTCATTGAGCTTGGATGTCGGAATTCTTTGTGAATAGTTGTCGTTTATCTCCAAGATGATGTCATGGAGTTTGTCAACGCGCTGCCCGCTTTTTGCCGAGAGCGTGATAATAGGGGCATAGGCTAAAAACTTAAAGCGATCACGAACCTCTTTAATGATCTTGTCATGCTCCTCTTTCTTTGCAATGTCCCATTTGTTAAGTACAATGACACAGGCAAGTCTGTTTTGATCGACAAGTCCGGCTATCTTTTCATCGAGATCTAAAAAAGGCTCACTTGCATCTAAGACAACAAGTGCCATATTGGCATTTTCAAGCATCTCTTTTGTACGCATAAGGGCATACTTTTCAATACCGACGATTTTTCCGCGGCGGCGAAGTCCTGCCGTATCGACAAAGGTAAGCTGTTTGTCCTTGTAAACAATAGTCTCATCAATAGGATCGATTGTTGTGCCTGCAACAGAGCTGACAACAGAGCGATCTTCTTTTAGGAGTGCATTTAAGAGAGAACTTTTACCGACATTTGTACGCCCGATGATGGCAATTTTGATGTGATTGATATCATTTTCATCAAACTCTTTGATACGGTCGTTCTGTCCAAAAATAGAGTCATCCTCTACATCCTCTTCATCTTCATCCCAGTAGATAAAACCGTCATCCTCTTCCTCTGCAAACTCACTAAAGAAGGTTTCATCATCGACTTCATCCGCATTTTCTTCTACGAGAGTAACAGTATCTTCTTCCTCTTCTTTGATGATATCTTCCTCTGGAATTTTGTCATAGAGCCAGTCGATGAGTGCTACCGTGTTTCGATTATGAGAGACGGAGATACCAAAAATGGCATCTGTGCCAAATTCATAAAACTCCCAAAGCTTCTCTTTCATTTTGTCATTGTCAATTTTATTGACAACGAGAGCGATATCTTTGCCCATAGCCTGAAGTTCATAAAAGAGTTTTTTGTCTTCCTCTTCAGGAAGCCCTTTTCCATCGACCATGTAGAGAATGATGTCTGCTTTGTAGGCAGCTTTGAGTGACATCTCTTTAATCTTGTCAAACAGTTCACACCCTTTATCAAGCCCGCCTGTATCTAAAAGCAGTGCTTCTTTGTCACGGATAATGGCTGTTTTTCGTTTGACGTCTCGAGTCGTACCGGCTAAATCTGATGTTATAGCATCTCTTTTTTTGACAAGACGGTTAAAAAGTGAGCTTTTGCCAACATTTGGTCGTCCGATTATTGCGATTTTTTTCATGAGGGTGTACCTTGTATAAATAATAATGAAAGCGTATTAGTTTTTTGAAATTATAGCTAAATATGGAAGAAAAGAGTATGCTTGTGTTTAATACCCTGCGTGAGGGTATTTAAACGAGGAATTATTCTGTAGGAAACTCTTTGTCGAGTTGTTCTAGAGCCTGTTTTGATTGAAATTGCTGCCAGAGAGCATTGTCATTTTTAAAGCTTGATTTTACTGCTTTTTTCACTTCTGCATTGATGCTTTCTTCTGGTATAGTTACAAGCATATAGAGCGCTCCTGAAGGTGCCTGCCACATATCAATAGCTTTAGAACCTTTAAGATCAACTTTTGCTATTTGTTTTGTAACGGCAGTTGTTACCTTGTCAACAGTTTCATCAGATCCATTTCCTGTTGCACGCGTAAAGCCTTCTATTTTGTCTTTTACCTGTGTTTGAATTTGTTGTGCAAGGTCTGAACGGCCGTTCATCATTGCAACTCTTCGCATATGAGCCATGCCTGCTGCAGATTTTTCCGCTACACCCACACCGGCATAAAAACCTTCAACTTCTGGAATACATGTCCATCGCGGAGCTAAAACATTTTCTTGTTTACATTGAAATGTCGGGTTGTATCCTTCTTTCTTTGGCTCGGGTTTTTTGTCACCACAACCTGTGATAGCTAATGCGACAAGCGTGACCATCGCAAGATTTTTTACTGTTTTATTCATTGAT
>VCAX01000113.1 GCA_013607665.1 Campylobacterota bacterium
TTATGATTTTACTCTACTTCAGGTGGGTCACTTTTCATCAAAAAAGTGGGTCAAAATTCGTCAAAAACAACAATGGAAAAAGAGGGGATCCCTATTATATACCTAGAGAGCGATTACTCTCCTAGTCATTTAGGGCAGCTCACAACAAGAATAGAAGCATTTATAGAGTCTCTGAAAAATAGAAAAAGGAAAAAGCTATGAAATATTTTGCAGGAATAGACATAGGCTCTACGGCCATTAAGATTGCACTTGTCGATACAGATAAAAATCTTATCGGACATAAAATAAGTGCAAGCGGCAGTATGTTTTACAAATATGCAAAGCAGACGCTCAAAGATATGCTTGAAGAGCTTAACATCGCACCGGAGGATGTTGTCTATACCGTTGCAACCGGATATGGCCGCAAACTTTTTAAAGAGGCAGATGAAAACATCAGTGAAATCACTGCAAATGCGCTCGGAGCAAGAGCTGCTGCAGAGGGGCAATGCAATATAAAAACAATTATAAATATAGGAGGGCAAGATTCAAAGGCCATTTCACTCGATGAAGATGGAAATGTGGTAAACTTCGCTATGAATGACAGATGTGCTGCGGGGACCGGAAAATTTTTAGATGTGGTTGCCATGAATTTGGAACTTGAAGTTGATGAGCTTGGTGCGTATCACTTCAAATCGCAAGGAACGCCTCTTGCCATTAACAGCACCTGTGCCGTCTTTGCAGAGTCTGAGATTATCGGTCTCTTAGGGAATAACAATAGTGTTGAGGATATCGTTGCCGGTGTGCACTACTCTATTGCCAAAAGAATTATAAAACTCGTCAAAAGAGTAGGCATAAAAGAGGGCATCTATTTTGATGGGGGACCTGCTTTAAATAAAGGACTGGTTCATGCTATAGAGAATGAACTCAGCAGGGAAATATTTATTCCAAAGTTCCCACAAATCACGACTGCTTACGGGGCGGCGATTTTGGCACATGAGTCACACAGCTATGAAAATGGATAAAAATGTTTGAAAAAGTATTAAAATTTTTTTTAGAAAATTATAAAATAAACTATACGCTTTTATTTCTACTTTTTGCTCTTGGTATCTATGCATACTCCCACACCCCAAAAGAGATCTCGCCTGTTGTTGAACCAAACTCTATCTCTATTCGAGGAGGCTATGCCGGTACCTCTGTCGATACGCTCAATAATATGGCAGTAGTTGAAATAGAAGATGAAGTCAAAAATATTGTCGGGGTAAAGAGCGTAATCTCTGTTGTTTCTCCCGGAAAATTCACCATTTCCCTAGAGCTTGATGATGGTGCTGACAAAACGAAAGTGATTCATGATGTAGAGGATGCCTTAGCCCTTGTTGCAGTAAACTTTCCGGCAGATATGAATGAGCCTACCATTAGAAGCGTCGCCCATTCACGAAGTATCATGCATCTCTCTATTGTATCTTCTAAAATCTCACGTGCACAACTTAAAACATTGGCAAAAGAGATCAAAGGAAAAATCACTTCTATTAAAGATGTCTCTGATGTTACGATCTTTGGTAACTCTGAACTTTTTTATGAAGTACTTATTGATGAAAAAAAAGTGCATGCCTATGGTCTTTCAATTGATGAGATTATCAAAATTTTTTCCGAATTTTCTTATGTCTATCCTCTAGGAAAGATTGACAATAAACAAGAGCAATACTTTATCTCAACACAAAACAACAGTAAGTTTTCCAATAGATTTGAAGATACTGTTATCAATGTTAACAATCAGCAGATTGCACTCAAAGATATCGCAAAAATCAAAAAAAGATATGAAGATTCATCAACACTCGCAAGCACAAATGCTCAAAACTCCATCACACTTGCAATATCACAAAACCCCAAGGGAGATGCGATTAGCATCGCGAAAGAGATTAAAAAGTTCGTTGCGAACCTAAAAATTAAAGATGTCGATTTTAATATTAAAATGGATAGATCCATACTCATAAAAGACAGGCTTAACACGGTAATATCCAATATTTTACTTGGAATTTTACTTATAACGCTTTTAACTGCCGCACTCATAAATATTCGTATAGCTTTGGTAATTGCTCTGGGTATTCCAACCTCTTTTATCATTGGTGCCATCTATTTTTATTTTACAGGAGAGAGTATCAATATAAACTCACTTGTCGGTGTCCTTATCGCCATAGGTATCATCGTTGATGATGCCATTGTTGTAAGTGAGAATATACAGCAGTATATCGAAAAAGGCTACTCTGCAAAAGAGGCTGCATTTCTTGGAACGAAAGAGGTTGCAAAGCCTGTTACTATCGCCTCAATAACGACAATATTCTCTTTTATACCACTGCTTATGCTCAGTGACAGATTAGGACAGATTATAGAGTTAATTCCTATTGCTTTTTCAGCACTCGTGATTGCGTCCCTCCTGGAATCTTTTATATTTTTGCCTATTCACGCATCCCATATATTACTACCAAAATCAAAAACACTCTCCTGGCATAAAGCACAATCTTTGTATGCCAAAATTTTACATACTCTTTTAGCACATCAAAAAAGTTTTTTAACCACCTTTGTTATCCTAGTACCTCTGCTTATCTTTTACTTTGTAGAACATTCAAGATTTCAACTTTTTCAATCCTTTGACAGTTCTACAATCAACATCACATTTAAAGCAGAACCAACGACCACACTTGAAGATTCTCTCAAAATTATACAGACAATAGAAAAAGATATACTCGAAAACAAAAAGAGCTTTTTTGTCAA
>VCAX01000114.1 GCA_013607665.1 Campylobacterota bacterium
TCTAAAATTCGCTTCTGTGCAACATAGCTGATAAGCAAATCATCATTGAGTGATGATGATGGGGTAATAAGGAGATAATACTTTTTGCCTTGTATTGTAATGTCTAAGAGCTTGTTAAAGATTTTATCTGCAACAATTTTTTCAACTGCTTTTGGCAGTTGTAATGATTGTAATTTTTCCGAATTTGCATAAACATTTTTAAGCTCATTGTTGTATAAAAGAATACGAATATTCTCAGGTGCCAAACGTGCAAGATAGTTGTTAAAGCTTGCCAGATTCATGTCAATACAAAAGATATTTTCCCCCATTTTCTTTGCAAAACTGACACCTAATCGTTTGGAATGAGATAACTTATATGGCTTTGTAAACACCATTTCATTTTGTTCTTTTGCTTGTAAGTACCAAGGTTCCTTTTGCACGCTCAAAGTGCTTGCAAACTTTCTTTTTTGCAATACTTTGTCATTGGCATCAAGAAAAAGATACTCTGTTGTCTCTTTTACAGTGATTATTGCAAGATAATCTGCTTTTTTTGGTGCATGAAATATTATTCTTGAAGCATCCATTTTTTTCAGCGCAATAAGCTCAAATATGTTTTCATTTCTATCTAAAACATACATTTTATAAAAAGATTTATGCTCTTTAAAGAGGAGTTTCATCACAGGATACAGTGGGTGCAGTTCATCTTGCTGCACTAGAGCCTGACTTCTCACATCAAGAGACAAAATTTTCATAAGATCGTCAATCTCATTATAATTATCATCAAGATGGGCATTAACACTTTGGCTTAATTGATAAAAATTGTTCTTCGTTGCATCATGCGCAAGTTTATGTGCATAGTAGTTGGAAAGATATATGAACAAAGAGGCGACAACAATAAAAAAGAGGCCAAAAGCCACTGTAATATAGGTACCTATAGAGATCTTTTTCAATTTCATTGAGGTCCTTTAGAGACCATTGCCCCACATATGCATCTTCTTTGCCATCACAAGATCGTATTCATCAAGAACATCTATGGCATTGGGTGCACGAAACTCAAACTTCTCTAACAGCTCTTTTGTAGCTGCTATATCCATCACGCCTTTTTGCTCCATAATAATGACATCAGCAGTATTTGCCAAAGTCGTGTACGCAATGCGCAATAAAAGTTCAGGATTAGAATGTTCTGAGAAGATGTCTTTGAAAATGACAATGTCGTTGTCTCTAGGGAGTGCTCGAAAAGGTGTATTGAACTTCGAAATTTGTTGAGTTTTTACATCGTAAAGCTCTGCGGGAATGCTTTGTTCTTCTTCTGTATAGAGTGCTAAGCGAAACTCACCCTCTACTGCTTGAATAATTTCATTGAGTGCAAGTGTTGTTGCATCGATTTTACTCGTTACCTGCATATAATGGTTTCCCGGCAAGGGGTTAAAAAGTTCTAAAAACTGTTTTAACTCCATATAAAATCCTTCTAGTATGCCAAGTCGTGCAGCTCACGAAATAAAAATGCCTCAACAATCTCATCTATCGTTTTTTGCGTATGGGCAACAAGAACAATCATAGACATATTAATAAAGTCCATGACAGGCTCTCCATCACCAACGACAACAACAGCTTCTGGCCACTCTTCAAAGCCATCATATGTCTCTGCGTGAAGTACCTCCACAAGTCCACCCTCTTCTATGCGCAATTCTGCCCATGTCTTTGCTTCAAGTACCGGCGTTATCTTTGCTTCTTGGACATCAGTAGAGTCCATTGGAACTACTACGAGCATGATTTATTGATCTCTTTTAGCTTTTTTTTGGAAAGTTTTAGTTTTTCATTGTCCATGACACCGATCTTATGACTAAGGACATCAGAAGCTATCTTTTTAGCATTTTTAAGGGAGTGCATTTTATATGTTCCACATTGGCAGACATTGAGTTCTGGAATATCCTTTTTGCTTTTTACTTTCAAAACATCCTCCATAGCTGCCTTCCATGCTTTTGCCACTTTTTTCTCTGTAGGTGTTCCAATGACAGACATATAAAAACCGGTACGGCATCCCATTGGAGAGAGATCGATGATTTCAACATTTTTAGAGTTGAGATGATCACGCATAAATCCGGCAAAAAGATGCTCTAATGTATGAATACCACGTCCATCCATCTTATCTTTATTTGGTTTATAAAAACGAAGATCATAGACTGTGATCTTATCTCCGCACGGTGTTTTCATAACTTTTGCTTTACGAACAGCAGGGGCTGGCATAATTGTATGGTCAACTGTAAATGAATCGAGTAGTGGCATAGTAAATATCCTTGATTGTATTGCTATCTTGCAATTAATTGCAAGAGTATTCTAGCATATTTTACTTTGTGGATTTTCATTTTGGATATACTCTAAGCATACTCCAAAAGTGTGTTGTGCAATATGTTTACTATATTCAGCAGAAATATCTCTAATACGAAGTGTTTCAACTTTAGGACTATCCTCCATTTCTAGAGCATACTGTTCTGTCGGAAGTTGTATTTGTGAAGCAAAGAGCTTAAAGACATTATCTTTTGAGGTTATTATATAGCCTAATCGTATTTGATATGTTTGAAAATCATCTTGTACAACACTTGTTTTTGTATTGTAAGTAATCAGGTAAAATTAATTTCATAGTCAGTTCCATAACCAACAATCACTTTTTCAACATACTCTTTCAT
>VCAX01000115.1 GCA_013607665.1 Campylobacterota bacterium
AGAGTTGATGAGCATCTTCTCAAACTCCGGTACTTCATGAAGAAACTCTTTATGTTCCTCTTGTGTACAAAATCCCATGACCGGCTCAACACCTGCACGGTTGTACCAACTTCTATCAAAGAGAACGATCTCTCCTGCTGCTGGGAGATGCTGTACATAACGCTGAAAATACCATTGTGTCTTTTCAATATCACTTGGTTTGTCAAGAGCGACAACGCGAGCGCCACGAGGATTTAAGTGCTCTGTAATGCGTTTGATTGTTCCACCTTTTCCGGCTGCATCACGCCCTTCAAAGATCATAAGAACCTTTTTGCCAGTCTCTTTGATGTAGTTTTGGATCTTTAAGAGTTCTATTTGCAAACGCTTGAGCTCATTTTCATACGCAATAGTCTCTTTTTTCTTCCAAACGGCTACTCTGTCACCTTTGACATGTTTAATCTTTTTCTCTTTACTCACATTCAACCCTTTTTTTTAATTATAAAACTTTCAACATTAAAAAGAGTTTGATAGTAACTTGTCCAGCTCTTTTACATCATCTGTATTGGCAAAACAGCTTGTTTTTCCACAGACCATAAAACTCTCACTCTCATCTGCTTTATAGAGTGTGAAAGGATATTTTATTTTTGCCAGTTCATAAGCGTTTTGCTGGAGATTATGAACAGAACTTTTAATGATTCTGTCCTCTTTGAGATAGTGCAGTGCCTGCGTGAGCATATACGGATAGTAAAGAGGACGGCGTCCTAGGTCATAAGAGTTGTACTCCATTGTCCTAAAAGAGAAATGTCTGTATTTATCATCTTCAAGTAAGCTAGAGAGCGTAAGCATCGACTCTACCATAACAGAGACAGAGGATGTGTATGTATTGTCCGTAGTTTCGGCTTTTACGGCAAACTCTCCATCACTGAAGCTCCAGAGACCATTCTTGTAAAATCGCTCCAGTGCTTTGTTGACAAGCTTGTGTGCAGTGATGAGATAGAGCTCATCTTGTGTATATTTATAAGCGCTCAACAGTGCCTGAGACAAGAAGACGTAATCTTCCAAAAAGGCTTCAATCTTAGGCTCTTTATGAATAAGTGTTGTATGAAAAAGAGTATCCTCTTTGTACATCGTTTCTAAAAGAGCGTCGAGTGATTTTTTTGCTCTTTCATAGTAAAGAGTATCAACTGCACTGAGTTTAAAGAGTGCGTTTATCAGCATAGCTGACCAAGAAGTCTGTACTTTCTTATCGATGAAAGGATATTCCCGTTTTGCGCGAATTGCCTGTAAAAGAGGTTTTACATCAGCAAACCACTCGGGAATCTCTTTTTCAAAGCGTACAACACTTTTGCCGTGTTCAAAATTTCCATGTGGTGTAATGTTCATCTCTTGACACATTCTATCTGCATCGTTGTAGCCGGCATCTTTGAGTGCTTTATAGATTTCGTCATACGTATAAACGAAATATGTTCCCTCTTCACCCTCGCTGTCTGCATCGCTTGCTGAGTAAAACAGGTTATCTTCACTCATGTAGTTATGCCAAAAATCAGCTATTTCACGTGCTGTTTGCAGATCTGTTTCATCGCCATACATCAAATAGGCATCGGTATAGATACCACACAGCAGTCCGTTATCATAAAGCATCTTCTCAAAATGCGGTATAAGCCAGCGTTCATCGACACTGTAACGGTAAAAACCACCGTCAACAAGATCGTACATACCGCCTTTTTTCATCTGCGTAAGCGTATTTGTAATCATGGCACGTGCTGAATCGTCTTTATAGAGGCGGTCGATCACCATAAGTGTGTGAAGGGTACTTGCGTGAGGGAACTTTGGCTTGTCTGAAAAGCCGCCGTTGCGTGTGTCGTAGTTGTTCTTAGCCTGTGTGAGAAAGGTTTTGTAAAACTCCTCTTTCAAAACCGTTGCCTCTTTTGGATGTTCGGGCTGCTTTATAAAGCTCTCTATCTCGTCTGCATTTTCTAAAAGTTTTGGATCGCTTGCGGCTACTTTTCTTGCAATGAGCTGCGTGAGTTCAATAAATCCCATCCCTTCGATGCTGCCTTGATTAGACTCAGGCGGAATGTATGTTCCTGCAAAAAAAGGCTTATTGTCCGGTGTGCAGAAGATGCTTGTCGGCCATCCGCCTGCACGGCGATTGAGTAGCATATAGACCTCTTGGTAATATTTGTCGATGTCAGGGCGCTCTTCACGGTCAACTTTAATGGAAATGAAACTTTCATTTAAAATATCTGCACATTTTTGGTTCTCAAAAACCTTCTCTTCCATAACATGGTACCAGTGACAAGAGGAGTAGCCAATACTGATAAAAATGGCTTTATTCTCTTTTTTGGCTTTTTCAAAGGCTTCGTCACACCATGGCCACCAATCGACAGGGTTGTCTTTGTGTTGTCTTAAGTAAGGAGAGTCCTCATTTGCTAATCTGTTTGGCATAGTTATATCTCTTTGTAGTATATTATTTGATTGTAGGATAGGAAAAAAGGACTAACAGAATGCTTAATAAAAAAAGATAAAAGATTTATTTATCAAAAATATGATA
>VCAX01000116.1 GCA_013607665.1 Campylobacterota bacterium
TCAAAAGAGTATAAAAGTTCTATCTCTTGCTTCCAGATACTCTCATCGATTGTCTCTAAAATAAGCGGAATATCATCCATTCTTTCATCGTTCATGATAAAACGAAATGCATCCAAACCAATCTCACCTTTACCTAAAGAGTGGTGTCTGTCCACATGGCTTCCAAGCGGCGGTTTTGAATCGTTTATATGCATCCCCATCAAATACTTAAAACCGATGATTTTATCGAACTCATTCCATGTTTTATCGTATGTTTCGCACGTTCTTATGTCATAGCCTGCCGTGAACATATGACAGGTATCGATGCAGACACCTACACGGCTCTTATCTTCTACTTTATCGATAATATGTGCAATATGCTCAAATTTCCAGCCAAGATTACTTCCCTGTCCTGCGGTATTTTCAATAACGGCACTCACACCACTTGTCTTATCGAGTGCGATGTTGATAGACTCAGCAATAACATCAAGACATTTGTCTTCTATGGGCTGCATAATCTCTGGATTTTCTTTATCTTTTTTGCTTACTTTTACAAGATGACTTCCGGGATGAAAGTTGAGTCTGTCAAGTCCAAGCTGCGCACAACGCTCAAGTTCATCGATGAAAGCTGCACGAGATTTTTCAAGCTTTTCACTCTCTGGATGCCCTAGATTAATAAGGTAAGAGTCATGCGGCAGTACATGTTTTGGTAAGATGCCGCTCTTTTGCAGATTCTCTTTAAACTTTTCTATTGTTATTTCATCTAGTGGTTTGGCTACCCATTGTCTCTGATTCTTTGTAAAAAGAGCGAAAGCCTTCGCTCCTATCTCCATGGCATTCAAAGGGGCGTTATAAACACCACTGCTCGCACTAACATGTGCGCCCACAAATTTATTACTCATTTATATCCTTGATTTTAAATAGTATATGGTTCTTTCTATCTTTGAAATAGATCTCTTTTGGACTTACACGATAGTCAATAGCAACATCTTGCGTGAGAATATTTTGTATAAATCCAAAAGAGGTTTTTTGAAGGTTTCTTCCAGAGAAAATCTCTTTTCCCAAAAGTATGTTTTGTAAAATAGACTCAGGGTAATTTGCACTCAAACACTCTGCATTAAAAGTTTTTTTGTCAATGCAGCCTTCATCGCTTACACAGACAAGATGATTAATCTCTATTCTTTTAATGACCTGTCCGGCCATGAAAAGTTCCAATTGCAGAGCATCGTCAGAGTGGCGAAGATAGCCAAGATCTGAAAAACGAAATTTCTTTGTCTTTATAGTTACCAGTTTTGTAGCCGTCTGCTCATAATTTTTAATACTGCATGCTGAAAAAAAAAGTAAAACAACGACTACAAAATATTTCATACTTTAATCTTTGGCTAAAAACTTACCACATTTTTTTGTCGCTGTTCCACCAAACTCTTTTATTGCAACAGCCGTGCCATTTTTAGCAATAACCTGTCTTTTACATTCATCTTTTGCAATACACTCTGCATTTTCACATCCAATATTTTCTGGTACTTGTGCCATATTTATATCCTTATTTAAATTTTTGCAATTATATCGCTTTTCTTTTATAGAAAAATAAAGATTTTTTAAGCTCAATTCTACAATTTCAAAATTAAACAAGCGACAGGTATAGAGGAACTTACAATGCATTATTTTAGGCATATTCTTGTATCTGCTCTTGGAAGTGCAGGTGTGCCAGCACAAGTGTTATCTGCCTCTCTTGGACATCAGCATAGCGGAACGGTTACATCTTATTATCAAACTGTTGACCATTTAAACCATAGCCAAAGTGCGAACGAAGGGGTGTTGAAGCTTACAAAAGATAATTGAATCTTTTATGGCTCAATAATTCAACAGAACTTAAACAAATTAATATTATCATTAGATGATAACAAAGGAACTAAATGGATGATTTAGAGAACTTACTGAACTTGCATGGTGAAGTATTTCCTATGGACAGTGGTTACTGGATAAAGTTTGAAGCATATGAAGTAGAGAAAACACGAGCAGTCCCACATGGTATTAGATACTCCTTAACTCTTCATGATAAAAAGAATCGTAGAGTTATAGGTTATGACAATGCTCACAGCTTTAAATCATCTAAAAAGTACGGAGCTAGAAAAGAGTCCTATGACCATATCCACAAACAGATGGATATAGTCGCATATGAATTTGAATCTGCCTCACAACTCCTAGAAGATTTCTGGAAGAGTGTAGATTATTATATGGAGAATAACTGATGAATACTATAAGAGTTGGCATTATGTCAAAAGAACTATACAGACAACGCACTATAGATATAGCAAAAGGTGTTTATAAGCCTAAAGCAGAGGAACCAAAGGTTTGGTTTGAGTCTATCAAATCTATGGCTCAGATTCTTTCTAGTGAGAACCAAAGCTTATTACAAGTAATACTAGATAATCACCCAAAATCCCTTAAAGAGCTTGAAGAACTCACAGGACGTGCAAAATCAAATCTTTCTCGTACACTCAAGACACTAGAGAGATATGGCATAGTTGCA
>VCAX01000117.1 GCA_013607665.1 Campylobacterota bacterium
CACTACTAAACTACATCACAGAAGTAATGCTTATCATAGAAAAATTGGAATTTCAAAGGTAAGAATACCCTTGCAATATGCCCATCGGTAAAGTTTAGGGTTTGTTGGTCTAATTTTTCAATCATTAGGGCATCCTTTTCTGTCATCTTGAAAGTAGCTATATGCTTTTAAATGTTCTAACTCATCAACAAGTAAGTGCATTTTGGTTGAAGGGTCATCGGTACCGGCATTATTCGCTGCACAGAGGGTTATCACACTGTTTGCTCTTGCTGTAGCAAGTTGTGTAGTGATTAACTCTTTGGACAACAATCGATCAGCCTTTTGATAGTGAGGTATATGAGTTGATAAAGCAGTGCTGATCAGTTGTCCGCATGGACTGCTACCACCTGTACCAAAACTGCGTGTACTTTGAGAAAAGTGCATCAGTATCCAGTATTCAAAACAGGGAACAGAAGGTATGGCACACAAAACTGTTCCATAGTGTTCCTTATTTTCAGGATCATAATCTTTAATTGTCTGCAAGGCATTAGCATAGCTTGGGTGTGAGTCCTTATCTATGACGCAGTAGACTTTGGCATAAGGATTGCCTTTACGACATGCGTCTATTATAGCCCCTTTTGCATGTCTGACCACGCTCTGGGGTGCAGAACCAGAAGAAGGTACTATTTCTATAGCAGCTTTATTGAGTTTGAAGTACTCTTTTAAAGCATGAAGATAATTTGGCTCCGTTTCTGTTCCTTCAGAGACGATCAACACACGATCACCACTGTATCGTTTTGATAAGCGACGATTTTTAGGTTTTCGGCTTCTTTCTCTACTTCTGCTCACGAGAGTCCTTCTTCATAAGACTATAGGGCGTAGAAAAAAATGGTAAAGCATCATACCGACCACTTAAATAGGCTTTTTCAATATCTGTCACTCCTTTTCGTGTCTTAAATTCTACAAGAGAATAAAGTTCTGTAGATTTTTTATTTTTATTACAGAACCAAATTTGATCTCTTCTGAAAATATCTTGACTCATAACAGATGTTTCATGTGAAGTGAAAATCAACTGTGCATTTTTTGTATTAATGTCACTGTCATGAAACAGCTCAATGAGGAAGCGAACCATGAGCGGATGAAAATTGTCATGCAATTCATCTATAACCAAAACATAGCCATTTTCCAGAGCATCGATCCACGGACCAATAAAACTGATAAACTTTTTTGTACCTTCTGACTCATTTTTCTCAATACTAAACCGTACTTTCTCTCCCTGAAGATCGGTATGGATAGAATATACAGATTTAAGCTTTTGATCTTTCATTGTATGTATTAAGTCATTACGCACTGTTTCAGGCAAGTCTGCAGGGATATCAACTCTGGGATCAAACGGTTTTTCTTCTATCTCCAAATCATCAATATCCATATCTGCAATTTTAAGGAACTCAAGCACTTTTTTCTTTTGGCTATCGTCTTCACAAAGACTGTAGGTATATGATGGATGCCAAAGCTCTTTAGCGTTACTTAAAATCCGAAGCTTAATCTTGAACCAATCATGTATCAGTTGAAGCATTTTACTGTTCATATTAACTGCGGTCGATAAAAAAAGTGCATTGTTGCGTGTCGATTGACTCCAAAGCTTTTTATTGCCTCTGAAATTCGAACCAAATGACCATTCATCCTTTATACGATGAAACCATTTTTGAGCTGTTTTTTTAGGGTAGGCGTAGAGCCATTCCTCTTCAATTTTTTCAATACTGGCAACAAATCCATACTGATATTGGATACCATCTTCGATAAATAGCACTTCAAATTCGGTGGGTAAATGTCTGCTTTGTTCGTCCAGTAAAAAAGGCTCGACAGGAAGTTTGTCCCCTCTTTGATACTTGCTGTAAGAGGAAAGCACAATATTCTGCATAGTCTCAAGTCCTTTGAGAATATTGGATTTTCCTGAAGCATTTGGCCCATAGATCGTAGCACTTCGTAAAAGCTGAAAATCTTTTTTGTCGGAAAAAGGCATAAAAGTGTTTTTCTTTTCCAGACCTTTTATGGGTGCTTTAACCATTGAAAAGAGTGCTTCATCTTTAATGGAACGATAGTTTTTGATTTTAAATTCAATTAACATGTTTATCCTATCTAAAATATATTTTACAGTATTTTGACATAAAAATGTAAAAAACTACGAATATTTAAGTTTATTTGCCTAAATTTTTATTTAATTCGTATCTTTCATACTCCTATCTCAACTTTAAGTTTATGCAACTCCTCATTGATCTTCACCTTTTTGTTAAACTGTTTTTCTTTGTCACGCTTGGCTTTAAGCTTATTATACGCTCTCTCTTTTGCCTTGATGATCTTTATGAGTTCCATCTGCTCTTTCATGGAATCTGACTGCTGCAAAATTTATACATATTTTGGAGCTTTTTTACAACCATTTGTAAATAAACCTTTGTTTACTCCCAATATACCATACTT
>VCAX01000118.1 GCA_013607665.1 Campylobacterota bacterium
AAAGATTAGAAAAAAATTGATATAATTCTTTGAAAAAATTTTGGGGCATTAGCTCAGCTGGGAGAGCGCTTCGCTGGCAGCGAAGAGGTCAGCGGTTCGATCCCGCTATGCTCCACCAAAAATGATTTTGCAATCTGTCATATTTTTCACACTCCACCTATTTTTTCTCTATAATACTGCCACAAGAGATTAGAGGAACATAATGCACATTCAAACAAACCTTCAACTATTATTCAAAGAGGAATCTTTAGATTTTTATAAAACAATCACATCCACACTCAATAATGGTGGAGCCGTTACATTCCAACTGCTTGATGCCATTGAATTCGTTTTTTCTAAAAATTTTACAAATGAGATTGAATTTCTTATGCATCTTTTACGCACAAAATCACTCACGCAAGAAGCAATGGAGTGTTTTTTCAAGCACATGATGTATGACAAAGGCACTGCACGCAATTTTGTACAGTGGCAGCGGGAAAAAGCCTTTTTATAGACAAATCAACATATTTTATGTATACTTTACTTTATGAAATTACAAATAATATTATTCGTTATACTTTTTTTATCACTACAAAATACTCTGCTTGCGAAAGAGCCAATTGAACCTATTCCTGAGCATGTAAAAGTTGATGCAAGAAAAGTGGCACTAGGGAAAAAACTCTTTTTTGATACACTCCTCTCAAAAGACAATACCATCAGTTGTGCAAGCTGCCATATGCTCCAAGCTGGAGGAGATGACAATCTACGGGTATCCTTTGGCATCAAAGGACAGCAAGGTACACGTAATGCACCGACTGTTTACAACTCTGTTTTTAACTTTCGTCAATTTTGGGATGGTCGTGCGGCAGATTTGAAAGAGCAGGCAATGGGTCCTGTTGAAAATCCGGTTGAAATGGGCAACAGCTTTGCTAACCTCATAGCGACTTTACAAAAAACTCCCTACAAACAAGAGTTTACAAAACTCTATAAAGATGGTATCACAAAAGAGAATATTGCTGATGCAATAGCTGAATATGAAAAAACACTCATCACACCAAACGCTCCTTTTGACAGATATCTCAAAGGTGATGTAACTGCTCTTACACAAACACAAAAAGAGGGCTATGAGCTTTTTAAAGCCAAAGGATGTATCAGCTGTCACCATGGTGTAAATATCGGGGGCAATATGTACAATAAGTTTGGTATTTTTTTAGACTCCAACAGCTCAGATCCCGGCCGATACAATGTCACACACAAAGAACGAGACAAATACTACTTTAAAGTTTCTTCTCTGCGAAATATTGCACAAACTGCACCCTATTTCCATGATGGCAGAACAGATAGTCTTCGCATTGCGGTTTTAACAATGGCGAAGTATCAACTCGGCCGCAAAATCACACTTGCCGAAGTAGATAAAATAGTCGCCTTTTTACAATCACTTAACGGTGAACTCCCAAAAGATATTGAGCCATAATGCAAGCTATAAAGAGACTCGACATTGTTAGCATACTCTTAACAATCTTCATGGTCTTGCTTATTTCACTCTTTGGATATCTCTACAAAGTAGACAAAGGCATACAAAACTACACCCTAAATCATGATCATATCATCCCTTTAGAGCTTATTGATAAGCAGCTTAACGACTTTTCCGCTACAGTCAATACACTAAGCGACTACGATAAAGTCAATCAAAAGCTTTTTACATTTCAAAAAAATCTAAAAATCTTAGAGGAGAACTTGCAGCGAACATATGCAGATAATGTCACTATAGAAAAACAACTGCGTAATATCAAAAAAAACTATGAAAACAAAGCTCAAGAGCTTGAGTATTTTAAATCGCTAAATGCCTCTCTCATCAGTGGTTCACACTTTTTATTTGATCTACAGCGCACAATCGCCGATGACAAAAACATATCTACAAAAGTAAAAAGTCTTATCAATGAGGCACTTTTTTATATACTCCGTTATACCAATAGCAGCTATATTGACAAGTCCTATGTACGGAACAAACTCCATGAGCTCAAAAAACTTACACAACACTCCAAATTTGTAAAAAACTTTTATAAACAGTCACTTATTATGCTTGATACCGTAGCAGAGCTGAAAAATAGTGCCAAAAATATTCATAACTCGCGACTTGCAGACGCTATTACAGATCTGCATAAAACATTAGACACAAAATACAAACAAGATCTTGCCATACAAAAGAACATTGCACTGCTCTTTTTTCTCTCGGTCATTATTATGCTCATAGCACTTATTATCACACATATACATGCATTAAAAAATGAGAAAGAACTCTTAGCATTTAAGTATGCGGTACAACACAGTGATAACACTATCGTCATCACCGATCCGCAGAAAAAGATTACAAGTATCTCAAAGATGAACTGTTAGACAGAGGTTATATTATCCAAAGTGCTACTCTCGATG
>VCAX01000119.1 GCA_013607665.1 Campylobacterota bacterium
TGAGTTCATCTTCACTAAAACCACCAAATCCCATGCGAATAGCTTCAAAATCTCCGCCGCTTCGCTCTTTTGCAAAGTAGAGCTTTATGTTCGCTTGCTCTGCTAAAAATTTTAACTTATCCCAATCAAAAGCTACTGTTGGATTTATGAGTATAGCAAGACCTGTACCTTCAGCAACTATTTCAAAGGTATCTCCAAGCTTCTCTTGTAGAAGTTGTTTTAAAAGATGATGTTTTTTCTTATTGAGTGTACGGATTTTTCTTAGATGTTTCTCCCAGTGACCCTCTTCCATAAATAGCTCAAGTGTTTTTTGTGTGGTAATTGAGACACGAGGAAAGTGTGCATCATAGCTTGCTTTGTAAAGAGGAAGAAGTTGTTTTGGTAATACCATATAGCCAATGCGTAAAGCAGGAGAAAGGGATTTCGCAAATGTTCCTAGATATATTACTCTATCATTTGTATCTAGCCCTTGTAGGGAGGGGATCGGTCTATTATAATATGCAAGCTCACTGTCATAATCATCTTCTATGATAAAACCCTCTATTTGGTTTATGTATTCTAAAATTTTGAGTCTTTGCGACATGGGCATTGTGACTCCGGTAGGATAGTGATGGGATGGTGTTGTGTATATGAGTTTTGCGTTTGAAGATTTTAGTGATGAGAGTTCAATCCCTTTGCTCCTAACTACAACCTTTTTTATGTTATATCCATACTCCTCAAAAACTCTTCGTGCTATATGATAGCCTGGCTCTTCCATTCCAAATGAGCTGAATTTATTTTTTAATAACTTTGCGACTAGAGACATGGAATCACTAAAACCACTACATACAATGATCTGTTCACTGTCGCATTTTACACCTCGCAAAGATGTAAGGTAAGATGCTATTGCTGTTCTGAGTCCTTTTTCTCCTCTTCCATCACCATAAGTGCCGAAATCAAGTGTAGCATCTACTGCTTTGTTAAAACAGCGTTTCCATATCTTGAGAGGAAAGTCCTCTTTTTTGAGTTGAGCAGAAAAAAAATCATATTTATAATTCCTTTTTATTGGTGAAGAGGCAGTATTGTCGTGTTGTGTAGTTTTACTATTTTTGTATAAATATTCCGAAACAAAGTAACCTTGTTTCGGTTTAGACTCTATAAAGCCTTCGGCATAAAGTTGTGAATATGCAGATTGAACAGTTGTTATGCTGATATTTTGTTCATTCGCAAGTTTACGAATAGATGGAAGTTTATCACCTACTTTTTTATTATTTAGAATATCTTCTTTGAGTGCTTCATAGAGTTGTATATGGAGTGCTTTAGCTGAATTTTCATCAAGTATATACAAGAACTGTACCTTTAAAAATGAAATATTTTGTATCTTTACATAGATACAGATTGCTCATATAATAGCATAAAAATTTTAAAGGAAAATCGGATGAAACAGATCTTTGAAATAAAAGACAATCAAATCATTGAGAAATTTTTGGCAGATGCCGAGTATGGCACTTTGGCGATATGTGCAGATAATAAACCATATAGCATACCAATTAATTTTGTAAAAGTAGAGGATGCTTTTTATTTTCACGGTGCAAAAATGGGAAGAAAGATAGATATTCTCAAAGAAAATATGCAAGCTTCTTTTAGTGTTGTCGAATCTTATTCGATGATTCCCTCTTATTTTAGCTCTAAAGAAGGTCTTGCCTGCCCTGCTACACAATTTTTCAAGTCAGTTGTAGCTGATGGAAATATTGTATTTGTAGAGGATAAAGAAGAAAAGGTACTTGCAATGACATCTTTAATGCAAAAGCTTCAGCCAGAAGGTGGTTACAAGCCACTTAGTAAAGAGGTCTATACAGCAGCCCTTAACGCCACAATGGTGTATAAATTGGAGATAGAAGGGTTGCGAGCAAAGTTTAAATTTGGACAGCATCTTTCAGAAGAACGATTTGTTATGATACTTGAGCACTTAAATCAACGCGGAAACAAGATAGACAGTGAGACTATTAAAATGATGAGGGAGCTAAAAAATGATATATAGGTTAGCAAATATTGAAGATATTGAGGGCATTCTAGCTCTTCACAGAAAATACCAAATCGATTCGATAAAAGAAGAAGATAAAAAGGATGGTTTTGTAACTACTGCGTTTACAAGAGAGGAACTGTATAAACTTATAACAGAAGAGAATGGACTCTTTATTGGCGTAAAAGATAAAAATATTGTAGCCTATGTAATGTCTGCCTCCTGGACTTTTTGGTCAAAATGGGATATGTTTAAATTTATGATAGAAGATTTACAAAACTGTGTATATAATGGAGTACAACTTACTGTAGATAACTCATATCAGTATGGACCTATTTGTATTGATAAAAGTGTGAGAGGAAGTGGAGTTTTAAA
>VCAX01000011.1 GCA_013607665.1 Campylobacterota bacterium
TAAGATGAGATAATTTTTTCTCTTTTGTTGCCATTTATTAATTTTACAGAGAGTATAATTCCACTAAAATTATACTTATAATAAGGATTTCCTATGAAAAGAAGATTGCCTTGGTGGCTTGGCGGTATATTGATGTCACTGCTTCTACTCTTTACTTTTTCGATTTTTGGAGCAGATAGACCAATTGGGGCATCAACGTATGTGCCATATTATGCAGGCATATTATTTGGGATGGATCCAGAGCACTATACATACCTCAAAGAGATAGAAAAAGCCGGTGCATGGGAAGGTGTTATGCTTTTAGGAGTTTTTGTTGGTGGGTTTATTACCTCTGTATTTGTAACAAAAACGTTTCGTTTTAGTGTCCGTCCGACAGCTTGGAAAGTCTATAAAAACAACTCTGTAAAATCTCGCCTTCTTTGGAGCTTCTTTGCCGGATTTTTACTTATTATTGGTGCACGTCTTGCAGGAGGATGTACTTCAGGCCATTTTCTCTCCGGAATGAGCCAAACCGCTTTTAGTTCTATGATATTTGGCGGTGTTGTTTTGGTAACACTGCTAATAACCGGAAAACTCTTTTATAATACAGGAGCGTCAAAATGAGTATAGGTGAATATTTTGATTTTGTACTCACAAGAACGGAAGCAATGTATAACATTGTCCAATATGAAGGACATGGCTCATTTTGGCTTGTTTTTGTTATAGGTATCCTCTTTGGTGGTATTATCCAGTATGCGCGTGTTGATAAATTTGAAAAAATCGCAGGTTTTGCGATGGGGAAAGATACTATCATTCCAAAAATGCTTTTTTTGGCTATAGGTATCACAAGTATTGCTCTTTATTTTGAGATAGAGGCAGGTTATGCATCATACCATCCAAAACCAATCATACTGCAGGGACTTATAATTGGAGGCATTATCTTTGGTATTGGTATGGCTATTATGGGAAAATGTCCGGGAACTGGGCCTATTTCAATCGCAGAAGGGCGTATAGATGTTTTAGTCGGAGCATTTGGTGGTATTTTAGGCGGCTGGCTCTTTACAAAATATTATGATGATTTCTTTAAGCCGTTAATGGGGCATGATTATGGCAAAGCAACACTTGTAAGCGTAAGTGGTGACTATGCAACATTCTTTGTATTTGTATTTGGTGTTGCTTTGATCTTGATTGCAATTCTTATACCAAAGATGGAACTTTTTGATGATACTGACCTCTCTTTACTAGAGCATGATGAGAAGACCGGATGTTCAAGCTGAAAAAGAGCATGAAGAGTTTGAACTCGTTAAGTAAGAAATTGACCGAAGCATGATATAATTTTTTCAATATTAATATTGGAGATTTTTTATGGATGCAAAAATATTTTTTGGCTCACACGAGGTCACAAAAGAAGAGTGGAGCCAAAGATGCTCTCCATATACTGCAGAGGTAGTTTCGCGTGCTCCTGTCTGTAATGAAGAAGATGCAAAAAAAGCATTGCAAATTGCACAAGATGCTGCAAGGTTTGCCAAAAAATCCACATTGGCACAAAGATGTTCGTGGATTTTAGATGTAGCAGAGAAGTTGCGTGAGAACAAAGAAGATATGGCACGTACCATTACGGATGAAGTGGGCAAGCCAATTACATTTGCACGTATTGAGGTAGAGCGCTGTATTGAAACCTTGACGCTTGCTGCTGAGACAATGCGAACGATGGTTGGCGAGACGATTAATACCGATGCGATGCCAAGTGGTAAAAAGACAATGGCCTTTTTCCGTCGTGAACCGGTAGGTGTCGTTGTCGCCATTACTCCTTTTAACTTCCCACTCAATCTTGTCGCACATAAGCTTGGACCTGCATTGGTAGCAGGGAATGCCGTAGTGCTCAAACCTACACCGGAAGCACCGCTTACTGCTTATAAGTTTGCAAAACTGTTCGTTGAGAGCGAATTTGCAATCCCTGATGCACTCTCTGTTGTCTATGGCGATGCTGAGGTCGGCTCTGCGCTTATCACTTCTGATATTCCTCGTGTTATCTCTTTTACAGGAAGTGTGCCTGTTGGCAATATCATCACAAAGAGTGCCGGCATCAAAAAAGTAGGGCTAGAACTTGGCGGTAATGCTGCGACCTTCATTGAGAAATCGGCTGACTTGGCACTCGCTGCTACAAAATGTGCCATGGGTGCTTTTGTAAACTCTGGTCAGGTCTGTATATCGCTGCAGCGTATCTATGTTGCGGCAGATATCTATGATGAGTTTGCCGAGCTTATGGCGGCAGCTACTAAAAAACTCAAAGTCGGCAGTCCTTATGATGATGCAACATTTATGGGACCGCTGATCGATGATGAGGCGTGTGCACGAGCGCTGCACTGGGTTGAATCTGCCATAGAAGAGGGAGCTATTCCACTCCTTGTGCCGCATGTTGAGGGACGTATCTTTCATCCGTGTGTCATGGCAAATGTTCGTGATGATATGGCGATAGTCTGCGAGGAGATTTTTGCCCCTATAGTCTCGCTTGTTAAAGTTGAAGATTTTGATGATGCGGTTGATAGAATGAACAACTCTCCATATGGATTGCAGTTTTCCGTCTTTACCAATGATTTGAGTCTTATGAATCGTGCTGTTGATGAGCTTGATGTAGGTGGTATCGTCATAAACGATATGTCGACACTGCGTTTTGATATCCAGCCTTATGGCGGTGTGAAACTCTCCGGAGTAGGACGTGAGGGTCCTCGTTTTGCCATCGAGGAGATGACGGAGATCAAAAGCGTTGTCATCTGCTAAGAAAAAGGTCATCATCTCTGCTTGTATTTTGGGAGAGTATTGCCGTTATGACGGCAAAACCAAAGAGATTAATGAAGTAAAAGAGGCATTTAAGGGGTATGAGATCATCCCTTTTTGTCCTGAAGCGCCACTCTTTGGAACACCGCGTGAACGCATTAATGTGGTTGCTGTCAATGGGGAGCAGAGAATTATGAGCGATGAGACAAATGTTGATGTAACAGAGAGGTTGCGTGAGGAGGTAGAGCGGTTTTGTAAAGAGCATCCTCATGCAGATGCTATTGTGTTAAAATCAAAATCCCCAAGTTGTGGTTATCATACTACTCCTGTGCTTAATGAAAAAAAAGAGACACTCTATATTGGAAGTGGTATTGCTGCGAAGATAATGGAGCAAAAATTTCCCAATTTGAAAATAGAGAGTGAATTGCACTTTAAAAAGTCTAGTAATTAACACTGCTGTAACACTTTTATAATACAATCTGCTAAATTGAATAAAGGTAGATGATATGCGTAAAAAATATATACTCCCTCTTATGGGTTTTTTAGTGTTTGGTGTAGTGAGCGTAGTAAGTGCGGCAATGTTTCAGAGTGTACCGGCTTCAAAGGCGCAGCTTATGCAAAAGGGTGAGCAAAAGCAGTTTTGCAATATTTGCGGTATGAATTTAGTGATGTTTTATAAAACGAACTATGTGGCACTTGTCAATGGTAAAACAAAACAGTACTGCTCGATCCATTGTCTTGTAGAAGACAGGGATGAAAATCATGTAAATCCTCAAAATATAAAAGTTGTGGCTGTTGATACATTGCAATTGATAGATGCAGATAAAGCCTATTTCGTCGTTGGTTCTTCTAAAAAAGGAACTATGAGCATGGTAAGTAAATATGCTTTTTCCTCGCTCAATGCAGCAAGTAAGTTTGCTGCGAAATTCGGTGGAGTTGTAACTGACTTTAATGGTGCATTGGAGACGGCAAAAGAAGACTTTGCAAAAGATTCCCATATGATAGGTAAAAAACAGCATAAAATGTCTCAAATGGGTGCAATGATTTATGCAAAAAAATGTAAAAAGATAGAGAAAGATTTTCATTCAGTTGCAGAGGCAAAAGCATTTGTTTCTTCTCATAAAACTTGTAAAGATTTAAATCCTAAAGAGCTGCAGGCAGTTGGACTTTACTTAATAAATAGATAGTATTTTTAGAGTTTTTGTCATAGGTGCTAAAAGGATTTTGATGAAATTAGTGTTGTGGTCATTGATAGCTATATTACTCTTTACAGGATGTTCACAAAATAAAAAGGTAAATAATCTAGATGGTAAAAAACTTTTAGAGCAAAAGTGTAGTAGCTGTCATAATTTGGATCTACCTCCAAAGACCTTTGAAAATGAGAAAGCACCACCTATGATGGCTGTCGCATTTCATATTAAAAGTTTTATTAAAACAGAAGATGAGAGTCAACGCATTCCAAAGGCTATTGCTTTTGTAAAAGATTATGTCATTAATCCAAGTGCAAGCAAATCGTTTTGTGATAAAAAGAGTTTAGAGAGTTATGGTGTTATGCCTTCACAAAAAGGTAAGGTCACCCAAGATGAACTTCAAGCCATAGCTGAGTATATGTTCTCACACTTTACACAAAAAAATCTCAACGAAGCACAACTGATTCAAAATAGACTCAATGCGATGCCAAAGGGTGAGAGACTTGCTCTGCAAAACAACTGTCTTAGCTGTCACAAAGTAAACAAAAAAATCGTTGGACCGGCACTACGTGATGTTGCCAGTAAAAAAGGAAATACGCTAGAAGTGCTTATGAATAGCATCAAAAATGGAAGTAAGAAAAAATATGCAACTTCCAAAGGTGCAATTATGCCTGCATTTAAGAAGTTAAGTGATGCAGATGCAAAAACGATTGCGTAGTGGATACTCTCTTTAAAAAAATCACAATAGAAAAAAACTATTGCAGTAGATCTTGCGAGAGTCTTTCAAAAGCCTTTTTGATATCTTGTTGTGTCGCTTTAGAGTTTAAGTCTTTGTAGTAACTGTAAATTGGTTGTCTTGATTTGTAGACATCGAGTCGTATAAACCCTGATGGAAAATTGCTTAACGCTTTTTTATCGGCATTTTGATTGGAGTTACACACGATACCGCTTTTGCGTGAGGCTTGTAATTCATAGGGGCATTTGTCTTGAAAATCATAGAGTTTCGAGAGTGTCTCAAAGAGAAGTTTATCGGGTGGAAAAACAACAAGTCGCAAACATTTTAGAGGAGTGGATGCTTTTTCGTACTTTATGACTGTAGCATTGTCACTGCAGCCGGTAAAGGCGGTAAATGCTGCAAGAGGGAGCATGTAAGTGATAAATTTATACAGCATATGTTAGAACTCCTTAGATGATGAAATGCCAAAGCAGTTTGAGCGCTAAGAGATAGAGTATCCCTGCCATGAGCTTTTTAATGTGGCTCTGTTGGAGTTTAAAATGCATTAGATAGTTGCCAATGTAGCCGCCAACTATCGCTGAGAGTGCAACGACTAAAAGCAGCACCCAATCAAGCGTAATATACGTCGCATAGGTAAAAAAGGAACCAAGTGCAGAAAAAGGGACTACAAAACTCACAGCAACAGCTACTTTTTTAGGTGCATATCCAAGAAGTGCCAAAAGAGGAATGAGAATATTGCCTCCCCCGACACCTAAGAGCCCGGTAACAAAGCCAACACCACTACCTACCACAAAGAGTATATATTTTGATTCCGTATGAAAGAGCGCTTTTTTCTTGCCAAACATCATCATTGAAGCAGAGTAAAAAAGAAGCAGCATAAAGAGAAACTTGACAAGACTTTCATCTATAAAACTACTGCTGTATGCGCCAATGAGTGCAAAAATCAGCATAGTGACGGCTATGAGAAAGACAAACTTGTACTCTACGGCTTTACGTTTGATGTTCATGATGCTTGAAGTGATGGTTGTCGAAGCTCTGGCAAAAAGTCCCACTGCCTTGGCAACATTGAAATCAAGTCCTAAAAAACTCAGAATTGGAATAAGTGCAACACCAGCACCTGCACCACCCATTGAAAAGAGAGTAGAGAGCAGTAGTGTGATAATTGCGTAGAGAAGATAATCGTGCATCTATTTTATAGTTGGTGGTGTGATGTTTTTACCCAAAAGTGCATAACTTTTTCCAACGCGTGCAACCGGTGCATAATCAAGCGTGATTTTTTCTTTGTTACTTATAATCGCATCATCAATAAACTGTGCTTTTATCTCTACAACCAAAGGAATGGTTTTTGAGCCTTTTAAATCTATCTCTTGATAGAATTCACAAAAAAAGGCACTTGGAACACCTGCAACTAGAGGAGGAAAATCTTTGAGAATCTCTTTTGTTGCGATGTCAAATATAGCAGCTTCACTTTCATCCCCGCGGCAGCTCTTTTGAGCTAAAATGCATCGCTTCAAGATGCGCCTCATCGACCATACAGATGGTGCATTTTTTTGTCTCACGCAGGTTTTTGAGGGTGTCTTTTTCGCTGCCGTCACTTTTATGCCCGATGCTTACTATCATAGTGGCAGGTTCTGAACTAAGTCCATAAAATAGCTAAAAGGTGCAATGTTAATAAGCCCTTGTTCATTCTGAGTGACAATCCATGCAATCGGTCTTGGGATAATAGTCTGCGCCATAAGTTGGTAGCGCTGCGTAAGTTCTTTGTCTGCATAGTCTACAATCATTTTAGAGCCCCACAATGTGTTTTATATTCTCAATAATACCGTGTTTCTCTTGATGCTTTGTTTCCGCTTTTTCATCTTTTTTAGGTCCGGTGTAAGCATCTTTAGGCATCTCATTCTCAGGCGTACCATCTACATTTATGACATTTAAAGTAGGGTGAATAAGTTCACGCAGCTTTTTTTGTACAACCATCTTTGTTGTCATCAGACTCATAGAACAACCACCACAGGCACCAGAGAGTTTAATGTAAACTGTGCCATCTTTGACTCCTAGAAGTTCAAGACCTCCACCATGTGAATTGACATATTCACTCACTTTTGGAAGATAGTTTTTTACCGCTTCATAAATATCTTCATCTAAAAATTGCATAATAAAACCTATTTAATTGATTTTTATAATTATAATAAGTTATGTTTAATATTGTCTTACCTAATAATTGTAGTTGTTGTGGGTTATTTTGGCAGAAGAAAGCTACTTCTGCCAGTGGGTATTATTTAAAAAGTGTGTTGAAATACTCTTCGATATCACCAGGTGTGCCTGAGATGGACATAAACTCACCCATGCTAAGCTGTGGGTAGGCAATGGCAAGGTAGTATTTAGGATGCAAAATCTTCGCTTCATCACCTTCTATCATGACCATATAGGGTAAAAAGGCTGCATTTTTCTCACCTTTTATCTCTGCAAGGTAGTATTTTTCTCCTTTTTCTGTTGGCATAGCTACACCATAGAGCATCGCATCGCCGACTTGCATTTTAAATACGATGTTCTCTGCCGCATTTTTTTCAAGTTTCGCTGCAAGGTCTTTTCCCTCTGCTACCTCTATCATGTCTTCATAATACGGCATACCCATCATGAAGTGATACCCTTCGATATCATCGTCATCTAAAGCATCTTTTGAGGCTTCGAGCTTTCCAAAAGCATTTGCAAGCGTTGCATTGAGGTTTTTTGCATCTTCTGCTTTGTAGTCATCTTGCAAAAAGGCATGTAAAAAATACTCAGGATTGGTAAGTACCAACTGTTTATCTGCTTTTGAGACCATAACTTTTTGTACCGCAGCAAAAGCTCTGTCCTCTTTTGAAGCATCATTTTGCAAGCTTTGATTTGTATACGCTATGATATGATAATCAGGGTTTTGCATCGCATCATACTCACCGACAATTGTTAAGCCATTGTCATGCAGTGCGCTTTTTACATCGTCTACACTTTTAAAAGCCGCATACTCATAAGTACTGATTTTATCGGCCATTACCGTTGTTGTAAGCAGTGCCGCCATGACGCTGCCAAGTAAGATCTTCTTCATCTTTTCTCCATATAAATAAAATGTGATTATTATAATTCATTATAGTTAATGTTCCTACTTTTTTGCAAAGATATTTTCAATTTATGTAAAAAGAGGAAAATAATCCTGAAATTTAGCTCATTTTAGATATAATCGCGTAATTTTATAAAAGAGAAATATAATGAACGTTAGAGAAGAATTTTTAAAATTTTTTGAATCAAAAAACCATACGAGAGTGCCATCGGCTCCGTTTGTCCCCGATGATGCAACACTCCTTTTTAACAATGCGGGAATGGTACCGTTTAAGTCGATCTTTACAGGAGAGGTTCCAGTACCGAAAAATCCGCGTGCTACATCGTGTCAGACCTGTATTCGTGCGGGTGGAAAACATAATGACCTGGAGAATGTAGGGCACACTGCACGCCACCATACATTTTTCGAGATGCTTGGTAACTTTAGCTTCGGAGACTACTTCAAAGAAGAGGCGATTGCCTATGCTTGGGAATTCATTACAGAGGTGCTGTATCTTGACAAAGAGAAGCTTTGGGTGACAGTGCATGAGAGTGATGATGAAGCAGAAGAGATCTGGAAGAAACATATAGCAGCTGATCGTATTATGCGTTTGGGTGACAAAGACAACTTCTGGTCTATGGGTGATACAGGTCCGTGTGGTCCATGTTCTGAGATCTTTTATGACCAGGGCGCTGAGCACTTTAGCGGCCCTGAAGATTATATGGGCGGTGAAGGTGACAGATTTTTAGAGATATGGAACCTTGTCTTTATGCAGTATGAGGTAAAAGAGAAAGGCGGCGAGCGTATTCCTCTTGCAAAACCTTCCATTGACACGGGCATGGGGCTAGAGCGTGTGGTTGCCATCAAAGAGGGTGCACTCTCTAATTACGGTTCATCACTTTTCATGCCAATCATCCGCAAAGTCGAAGATATGATAGGCAAAGAGTATGTTTATGCGACAGGTGCATCGTATCGTGTTATCGCAGACCATATCAGAACAGCTGTTTTTCTTCTCTCGCAAGGGGTGAACTTCTCCAATGAAGGGCGTGGCTATGTACTTCGCAGAATTTTACGTCGTGCTGTGCGTCATGGCTACCTTTTAGGTTTTAGAGAACCGTTTATGCATAAACTCGTGGATACGCTTGTGGATATTATGGGCGATGAGTATGAATACCTCAGAGTAAAAGCACCGGCAGTCAAAGAGCAGATAGAACTTGAAGAAGCACGTTTCTTTAAGACAATCGAGTCTGGAATAGCACTCTTTAATATGGAACTGCAAAATACAAAAGATGTCTTTTCAGGTGAGGTCGCTTTTAAACTCTACGACACTTATGGTTTCCCTCTTGATCTGACAGAAGATATGCTGCGTGAGAAGGGCTTAAAACTAGACAGTGAGAAGTTTGAAGAGTTGATGAACGAGCAAAAGATGCGTGCAAAAGCTGCTTGGAAGGGCAGTGGAGATGATGCCGTTCATGGTGACTTTAAAGAGCTGCTTGAAGAGTTTGGTACCAATGAATTTGTCGGGTATGAGACAACACACCATGCTTCGCGAGTGCTTGCACTTTTAGATGAGAACTTTAAACGTGTCGAGGCTTTAGATATTGGACAGAGCGGTTGGGTACTGCTTGATGTAACACCGTTTTATGCTGAGAGTGGTGGTCAGTGTGGTGACATTGGTGAGCTAAAATGCCGTGCAAAAGTGCTCGATACTAAAAAATTCTTCGATATGAATCTCTCTCAAATAGAGGTGACATCAAGCATTAAAGTCGGTATTAATGTCGATGCCGTTGTCGATATCTCACGCAACGAGATCACAAAGCATCATTCAGCAACACACCTCTTGCACGCTGTACTTTTTGATGTTTTAGGAGATCATATCTCACAAGCCGGTTCACTTGTAGAGGCAGAGCGTCTGCGTTTTGATTTTTCACATCCAAAGGCTGTGAGCGAAGCGGAATTAGCAGAGATAGAAGAGCGTGTAAATGTAGAGATTATGCGCGCTATTCCTGCAAAAACAGAGGTTATGAGCATAGAAGATGCGAAAAAGTCAGGTGCAAAAGCACAGTTTGGCGAGAAGTATGGTGATGAGGTACGAGTTGTCAGTTTCGCGGATGCTTCCATAGAGTTCTGTGGCGGTGTGCATGTAGAAAATACGGCGAACATCGGCAGCTTTATCATCACAAAAGAGAGTGGCGTGAGTGCGGGTGTGCGAAGAATTGAAGCAGTCTGCGGCAATGCGGCATACAGATACTTCACGCAGCAAAGAGCATTGCTCAAAGAAGCACAAACGGAAGTGAAAAACCTTGATGTGATTGCCGGAATTCATAGACTTAAAAATAGTGTAGAGAGCTTGAAAACAGAACTCAAAGAGGCACAATCAGCTGCGAAAGTTGAGATAAAAGCAGAAGATATCAACGGTGTGGCAGTGGTTGTCGATGAACTGCCAAACGGTGATATCAAAGAGAAGATCGATGAGCTGAAAAACCAAAATGAAAAACTCTGTGCGATGCTTTTTCAGGTAAAAGGCGATAAAGTGCTCATTGCTGCAGGCGTGAAAGGGTGTGATGCAAAAGCGGGTGACTGGATCAAAAAGATAGCTCCAATCCTTGGTGGTGGTGGTGGAGGTCGAGCTGACTTCGCACAGGCCGGTGGAAAAGATAAAACAAAACTTCCAGAGGCAAAAGAAGAAGCATTGAAATTCATACAAGAGGTAGTTGCTTAGTGAAAGAGTTTATGATTGAGCTTTTTGCAGACTATAGAACACAGATCGTTTTTTTACATGTTATCTCTGCGGTTATCTGGGTTGGCGGCATGGTCGCGATGCGTTTTGCGGCACATCAGTCATTTGTACAGATAGAATCACCTGCACATAGACTCACACGCATCTCGCAGGCACTCAAGCGTCTTTTTACGATTGTCTCGCCTTTTGTCATTATTTTGATTATTACGGCTGTGATTATGGCAGTAGGACTTGGTTTTCGTGTGGCAGCTGTCGATGCAAACGGCAATGTCATCGATGAATATGCTATGCATATCTACAACCTTGTACATGTAAAAGAGGTCATTTGGATGGTAATGTCGGCTAATTTAGCTGCAATGATTTGGCGAAGAAACAAAGCACAAAAACTGCTTGACAAGGGTGATATGGCAGGTGCGAAAAAAGCACTTGAACTTATTGGAAAGTATATGGTTCCTGTCAATATCATTCTTGGGGTAGTTGCAATTTATTTGGGAGTGACACTTCGTAATGCCTATTAGACTCTGTTCCTCATCACAAACTCGGGCACTTTTACTGCGTGAAGCAGGGATTGAATTTGTTCAAGAGAGTATCGATTTTGATGAAGAGAGCATCGTCGCGACTTCTCCTAAGAACTTTGTCTATCAGGCAACACTTGGCAAGTATGAAGCCAATCTTAAAGCCTTTGGGTATGAAGATTATCCGCTTTTGGTTGCTGACACGGTTGTGACCTCTCAAAATCAAATCCTTCGAAAAGCAAAATGTGTGGATGATGCTCGTAATATTTTAATGACACAAAGTGGAAATATTACTAGTATTATCACCTGTATGATCTACCATGCAAAAGAGAGGAAAATCATCGATATTTCAAAGACAGACTATCTTTTTGAAGAGTTTGATGCAGATGATTTAGAGCGTTATTTAGCAAGTGGCGAGTGGCGTGGTAAAGCGGGGGCCTGTATGGTTGAGGGATTTTGCAAGCCTTATATCAAAGAAGTACGAGGCTATGAAAGTACAGCTATGGGATTGTGTGTAGAAGTCCTCAAGAGATTTGCATAATGAATAAAAAAACGATAATCGGACTCTTTTTTGTTCTTCTAGGTGCTCTTTTCATACTTGTATTAGCTGTCTATTTTGTACAAGAACATAAAGAGAATTTAGAGCAGGAAATCTATCAGGATGAAGTGCATTTAATGCAAAAAAACCTTGCTTCTATGATTGAAGAGAAGAAAAAATCTACAACTGCCATTGCATTAACTCTAGCTTCTAATGATGCGCTGCAGGAGCTTTTTGTTGATAAAAAAAAATTAGATGATAAACTCAATAGTCTGATTTTTGCTTTTAGAAAACATACAAACTATAAAAACATCTGGATCCATATTTTGGATAAGGAAGGAAATACACTCTATAGAAGTTGGACAAAGAAAAATGATATTGCTTTAGATGCAAATAGAAAGGATCTGGCGTATGTTATGAAAAATAAAGTGATACTTTCTGATGTAAGTGTGGATAGTTTTACGCTAAGTATAAAGTCTATTGTGCCGCTTTATAATAAAGATTACGAGTTTATTGGCATGGTTGCAGTAATCTCGCATTTCAACTCCATTGCAAAGAGCTTGAAAAAAGTAGGAATTGATTCTGTTGTCGCTGTTACAGAGCAGGCTTCCGCAGCTATAAAATATCCTTTCACAGAGATGTACATTCAGAATTGCTATATTGCTAATTTTGATGCACCGCAAGCTTTACAGGCATATCTTAAAAATAATAATGTCAAGCAGTTCTGTCAAACAGCGACAAAAATAACAGATGGCTATATCATTGTGAATTATCCTTTAAAAGATTATGACGGCAAAACAGTAGCGTACTATATAATGTTTAAAAAAATCTCTGCTGTTTCTAAAACCGGATTGGATTATTTTGTATTTCGCTGGTCTATGTTTGCCATCATCGCTTTGATGGCACTTGCCGGTACAATAAATATTTTTTACTATTTTGTTTTAAAAAAACAAAAGGTTTACTACAAAAACATTCTAGATAACTCGAACAATATTATTCTTATTAATGACAGAAAGTGTGTTGTCGATGCCAATAAAACATTTTTCAAATATTTTACGAAATATAAAAGTATAAAAGAGTTTCGAGAAGAAAACAGCTGCATCTGTAACTTTTTTGTTGATGAAGAGGGGTATTTAAATAAGGGTGAAAAACCTTATGGCTGGATGGATATTGTTTTAGAAAATCCACAAAAAACACATAAGGTAAAGATGAAAATAGAAGATAAAATTTACTATTTTATGGTCTATATCTCCTTAATCTCTCGTGAAAAGAATCATTACAGTGTTATTTTTGCTAACATTACAGAGCAGGAACTTTATAAAAAAGAGTTGGAAAAACTCTCTTTTTATGATGCGTTAACAAATGCCGGAAACAGACGAAAATTTGAAGAGAAACTCTCAAGCGAGATGGCACGATCGTGTCGTTATAAAGATCCACTTTCTCTTATATTATGTGATATTGACCACTTTAAAGAGGTTAATGATACACATGGACATACAGTGGGCGATAAAGTGCTGCGTGAATATACACAGCTGGTGAACTCTTTGTTACGTGATGTGGATGAACTCTTTCGTGTCGGTGGTGAAGAGTTTGTTATTATTGCTCCGCATACGACCAAAGAGTCCGCTGCTTTGTTAGCTGAAAAACTGCGTAAAGCAATAGAGGATTATAAGAAGATTGTTCCAATTACAATGAGTTTTGGTGTAACGGAATTTAAAGTGTGTGAGGATGAAGAGAGCTTTTACAATCGGGCAGATCAAGCACTCTATGAAGCGAAAAAGAGCGGAAGAAACAGGGTTGTTGTAAAGTAATGCTGTATGCAAAAGAGTTAGAAGCCCTCAAAAGGGCAGGAAGGTATAGAACGCGAGAAGTAGTAAATACCACTTTGCATGATTTTGCTTCTAATGATTATCTGGGTCTTGCACACAAACAATCGCTGCATCAAAAAACCTGTGAGGCACTTGCGCAAAACGAGCTTCACGCAAGTAAAGCTTCTTTGCTTGTCAATGGCTATCATCAAATCCACAAAGATTTTGAAGATGCACTTTGCATCGCGAATGGTTTTGAAGCAGGCATTGTTTTAGGCAGTGGTTTTAATGCCAATATTGCGCTTATAGAATCACTGGTGCGTAAAGGTGACAGACTCTTTATGGATGCACTCTATCATGCTTCTGGGGTGCTCGCTTCACAGCTTCATGGCATTGATGTCACTTTTTTCCCTCACAATGATATGCAGGCCTTGCGTGAGATGCTGAAAAATTCAAAAGCTAAAAGAAATATTGTCGCTGTTGAGGGTATCTACTCGATGGATGGCGATCTGTGTGCACGTGAAGTATTTGATATTTGTGATGAATTTGAAGCGCTACTGATTGTCGATGAAGCACACAGCAGCGGTGTGATTGGTGAGCATCTGATGGGTGTTTATGAGCACTATGGCATCACTATTGCGCCCAATCACATTAAAATGGGAACACTCGGCAAAGCTTATGGAAGTTTTGGTGCTTTTATTTTGGCGAGTGAGCATATAGTAGAGTATCTCATCAATAGAGCAAAGCCCATTATCTATGCAACATCACTCTCTTTGTATGACACACTTCTTGCGCATCATTCACTTAAATATATTCTTGCAAATGCAAAAGAATTGCGTGAGCAGATAGCGTTGCGCCAAAGCATTATAAAAGAAGAGTTGGCTATTGATGTAAAAGGCCTTATCGTACCTGTGCCTGTTGGAGATAATCGCAAAGTCTTAGCTATAAAAGATGCTCTGCTTACAAAAGGTTTTGCAGTGGGAGCGATTCGCCAACCGACAGTAGAGAGCGCTATTATTCGTCTTATTGCACGTCTTGGAGAGCAGAGTGAAGCGTTGCGAACAGTATGTAAAGAGTTGGCACACGAATTATGATAGAGATACAAAAGCTGCAAATCAGACTCAATGAGAGAGTGCTTGTTGATATCGCTTTTCATATCAACTCCTCGCTTGCGCTCATAGGACAAAGTGGCAGCGGAAAAAGCTTGAGTATAAAAGCATTGCTGGGTATGTTACCAAAAAGTATGAAATGTACGCTAAAGTATAAGAGTGATTTTGAGCTCATTGCAGGAGAGAGCATAGGCTTTGTACCGCAAAATCCTTTTACGGCGCTCTCTCCGCTGACAAAAATCAAAAAACAGTTCTTTGTCTCACAGGAGCGAATAGAGGAACTCTTTGGTGAAGTAGGGCTTGATCTTGAACTGCTTGAGCGTTTTCCTCCGGAGCTCTCCGGCGGACAGTTGCAGCGGGTTGTCATTGCCATGGCCCTTGAGAAGCGGCCAAAGCTGCTGCTTTTGGATGAACCGACAACAGCACTTGATCCGCACACAAAAGAGCTTATTCTCTCACTCTTGCGTGAGTTGCAGAAAAAAGAGGGCTTTTTGATACTCTTTGTTACCCATGATATTCTCTCAGCCAAAGAGCTGTGTGAAGATATCTGTGTCATTAAAAACGGAACTTTGATAGAAAATGGTAAAATGCATGAAGTGATTGAGAGTCCAAAAGAAGACTATACAAAAATATTAATAGAAGCAAATTTTGCAAACAGGAATTTTCGAAAATGATAAAGAAGATATTTTTTACACTTTTACTTTTAGGGTTTTTATCCCCTTTTATGTTGTTGGCGTATTACTACTTTACTTATGATTATGATGTCTCCTCTCTAGTAGAGTATAAGCCGGCGCAGACAAGTAGAATCTATGACAAAAATGGAGAAAAAATTGCCAATATATTTAATAAGCAGCATCGATACTATGCTCCGTTTGAAGAGATTCCTCCCCGCATTATAGAGGCACTTGTAGCCATAGAAGATACCACATTTTTTGAGCACTCCGGCGTCAATTTTGATGCAATTTTCCGTGCACTTATCAAAGACATCAAAGCGAGAAAAATGGTAGAAGGAGCAAGTACCATCACGCAGCAGCTCGTCAAAAACAGACTGCTCACGCGAGAAAAGAAGCTCTCCCGTAAGATCAAAGAGCTCATCTATTCATTTAAACTGGAAAATGCGCTCACAAAAGAGCAGATACTCGAGCGCTACCTCAATGAGATTTATTTTGGGCATGGGTACTATGGTGTAAAAACGGCAGCAGACGGCTATTTTCATAAAAAGCTCTCTGACTTGACACTCAAAGAAATGGCTATTTTAGTAGGTCTGCCAAAAGCACCCTCAACGTATGCACCGACAAAAAACTATGAGATATCTATGGGACGGGCCAATCGGGTCATTACACGTATGCATACACTCGGCTGGATCGATGATACAACGTTCAATAAAGCGCTGCAGGAGCGCCCTGCGGTCTATGATGAAACGCTCACGCAGAACAAAGCTCCTTTCATTGTCGATGAGGTGGCACGCCGTTTTAAACAGATGGGTATTAAAGATCTAAAAACAGGTGGCTATGAGATCTATACGACAATCGATCTGCGTCTGCAGCAAGCAGGAAGAGAATCTGTGCGTTATGCATATGATTTAGCCCTGCAACGAATAGAAAAATATAAAATAAAAGAGCAAGAGGCACTGCAAAAAGCAGAAGTCCAAGGAGATACAGAGTTTGAACTTCAAGATATAAATGTTTCACAGCTTAATGGAGCACTTGTCTCTCTTGATTCAAAAACAGGAGATATTTTAGCGCTTGTCGGTTCTGTGGATTATAAAAAGAGCTCTTACAATCGTGCTACTCAGGGAAAACGACAACCCGGTTCTGCTTTTAAACCTTTTATCTATCAGATAGCTATTGATCTTGGTTATTCTGGAGCAACACAGCTTGTGGATATCGCCAAAACATACGAGTATGAAAAAGATGGTCAAGAGATGAAGTGGCGACCGAAAAACTATGAAAAGAATTATAAAGGTCTCATCACCTTGCGTGAGGCTTTGATACACTCGCGTAACCTTGCAACAATCAACCTTGTCAATGATATCGGTCTAAATCAGCTCCTAAAAGAGTTAAAGAAGTTTCATATCAAAAATATTCCAAATGATCTTTCTATTTCGCTTGGGACAATGTCGATGTCACCATTGGAATTAGCACAGTACTATACCTCTTTTTCAAATTATGGTGTGCAGGTCGTACCGCATCTTATCACTTCAATAGATAAGCAAGATGAGACGATTTATGAGAAACAAGAGGTAGAGTATCCTATTACAGTACCAACACAGGCTTTTATTATGACGACTATTTTGCGTGATGTCGTCAAGCGAGGTACAGGGCGCCGTGCCGGTGTTAAAGGGATAGAGCTTGCAGGTAAAACGGGAACAACGAACAATAACATCGATGCCTGGTTTGCAGGATATTCTCCAACTATTGAAACTGTTGTTTGGTTTGGAAATGATGACAATACACCAATGTATCACAAAGAGACAGGCGGGCGTGTTGCAGGTCCTGCATTTGCGAACTATTTTAGAAATGTATTGAAGTTATATCCACAAATAAAAAGAAAATTTGATGTTCCTGAGGGTATTATCGAAGTAAATGTGAATGGAAGAAAAGAGTACTTTTCTGACATCTCAAAACCGCCGCGTTCCGAGCGGATCAATAATCCAGAAGAGGAGTTGGTATTTTAATGAAGAAAATTATACTACTGAGTGTTGCACTGCTTTCATTAGTGCATGCTGATATTTTTTACAAAGGGAATAAAAATATAGGTGCATCTCTCGGTGCGGGGCGTGCATATAACAAAAACTACACTATAGCAGGGATTTACGGGAACTATTTTGTTATAGACAACTTTTCAGTTGGGATGGGATACAGAGCTTGGTTCGGTGCATCTCCTTCTATTAATGAAGTGCTTCTAGATGGCACATATTATATCCCACTCAAAAGAAATTTACATCCATATTTAGGTGTTTTTGGCAGGCAGACATTCATTTCAAGTGAAGATGATTACCAATCTTACGGAGCTAAAGCGGGTGAGAATTTAGTTTTTCAGGACTGACTATGTAGTAGAGTATTACAGTGATTGCAACAGTGCAGATGAATGTTCCAACAGTTACCCTGAAGTGGTTTTTGGTCTCTCTTTTTAAAGTCTCAATGAGACTGTAAACATTGCTCCATCGTTGACATTTTTGACTGTGATGGAACCATTGTGCTTCTCTACGATTTGTGAACTCATATAGAGTCCGATACCTGTCCCTTTACCATTGGCTTTTGTAGTGACATTTGGTTTGAAAATGGAAGTAATGACATGGTTGGGGATTCCTCCTGCATTATCTTCAAATTCGATGATTGCGCTGTTTTGTTCTTTATAGCTTCGAATGAAGATGGCACGATCTTGTTTCTGTTTTTCATTAAAGGCATCAATCGTATTGCTGATAAGATTTAAAAAAAGATGTTTGAACTCATTGCTTTGTCCATGAAGTGTGATGTCCTCTGGAATATCAACAGAAATGGTAATGGTGTTTTTTAAAAGCTCATCTTTCATAAGCACTTGTACACTCTCTAGGCACTCTGTAAGGGAAAAGTCCTGTGGATCCTTTGAGGGTCTAAAGAATGTACGAAATTCGTTGAGGGTGTTGACCATATGCTCAATTTGCATATGGGACATTTCTGTTAGTTCTTGAATATAGGCTTCATCGACGAGTCCATTTTTAAAATCATCAAGCAGCATGTCATTCATCATACTCAGTGAGTTTAGAGGTTGTTTCCACTGATGGGCAACGGCATCCATCATTTCACCCATAGCTGCCATTTTGGACTGCTGTTTGAGCATCATATCTTTTTTCTGACTTGAAGCATTGACCTTTATGGTGCGTTGGTCTATTTGCTTGATAAAGTAGGATTGATTTTTAATTGTTTTGGCATCCCGTTTTCTTAGTGCTTCATAGGCAGCAACGAGTTCATCTATTTTTTGAGGGAGTTGTTCGCAGGCACTCTCGTGGAGTGCCTTGTGTTTGGAGGTTTTAAAAAGTAACTCTATCTCACGCAGGATTTTTTTACTTTTTTCTTCTGCCATAGAGGACTCTTTACGAGAAAGCCCTGTTGAGTGCGCAGAACATTGCTTTTATAGATGCGACAGTAATGTCATTGTCTGCACCGACACCGAAGCAGGAGAGAATCTCTTTGCTTTGTATCTCGATATAGGCAACCGCTTTGGCAGAACTTTTGTCTCCACATGAATGTTCGGAGTAAGACTTAATTGTAAATTCATTTTTATACTCCTGCATCAAAGCGTTTTTACAGGCATCGATAGGACCGTTTCCTTGCCCTTGTGAAACTATCTCTTTGCCATTATGTGTATATTTGAGCGTACATTTGGATGTGCCGTTGTCGGAAGTCAAAGAGACATCTTTAAAAGTAATATGCTCTTTGATTCTAAAGTAGGTATCTTTAAATACTTCCAAGATCTCTTCGGGACTTAGCTCTCTGCCTTTTTCATCACTGAGTGCCTGTACAGCACGGCCAATCTCCGGATGCATCGCTTTTGGCAATTGATAGCCGTAGTTTTTCTCTAAAATGTAAGCGACACCGCCTTTTCCGGACTGTGAATTGATACGAATGATAGATTCATACGTACGTCCGACATCCGCAGGATCAATTGGCAGGTAAGGAACCTCCCAAAATGGATCCTCTTTTGCCTCTTGATAGGCAAGCCCTTTGTTGATAGCATCTTGATGTGAGCCGGAGAATGCTGTATAGACCAATTCTCCAACATACGGATGGCGTGGATGTGTCGGCAACTCTGTAACGCGTTCTACGACTTCAACCACTTCATTGACATTGGAAAAATCAAGTCCGCTGTCGATCCCTTGTGTCGTCATATTAAGTGCTAAAGTAATAATATCCACATTTCCCGTGCGCTCACCGTTACTAAGAAGTGTTCCCTCAACTCTGTCTGCACCCGCTAAAAGTGCAAGTTCAGTAGCTGCAATGGATGTACCTCTGTCATTATGAGTATGCGTTGAGATGATGACATTTTCTCTATTATCCAAGTGTCTGCTCATCCACTCTATCTGATCTGCATAGATATTTGGCGTTGCCATTTCTACTGTTGCCGGTAAGTTGATAATAACCTGTCTGTCATCTACTATTCCCCAGCGAGCAGTTACTGCATTTGAAATGCGTGCTGCAAACTCCAACTCCGTGCCTGTAAAGCTCTCAGGGGAGTACTCCAAAAAGATCTCACCATCATGCTCGGCTTCATACTTTTTGACCAAATCGACACCGTCAAGTGCAAGTTGAATGATCTCCTCTTGTGACTTGCCAAATACGATCTTTCTTTGTGCAACAGATGTTGAGTTATATAAATGCACTGTCGCTTTTTTCACACCACGAAGTGCTTCAAATGTTTTGGCTATCAAGTGTTCACGCGCTTGCACAAGTGCTTGAACTGTCACATCATCAGGGATGAGATTGTCATCGACAAGCTTGCGTAAAAAGTCATATTCTACTTTTGAAGCAGAAGGAAAACCGACTTCTATTTCTTTAAATCCGAGTTTGAGTAAGAGTGCAAAAAGTTCAAGTTTTTTATTCATATCCATTGGGTTGATAAGCGCTTGATTTCCATCACGTAGATCGACACTACACCAGCGTGGTGCTTTTGTAATTGTATTGTCAGGCCATTTTCTGTTGGGCAACTCTATTTTTGGATACGGTTTATATTTACCGGTTGGAATATGTTTCATAAGAAACCTTTACTTGAAATTTTGATAGTACACTCTTACATAACTATCTTGGCGGAATTATAGCGAATTTGGAAGTTTTTAAAAAGAATTTTTGGAGTTAGTTTTTATTTTAAAGGATAATTTTTATTATTTATAGAGTATTTCTCCCAAAAAAGGGAGAAAATATTAGCACTGGTATGTAGTTTTAAACTCGTACGCAGTTGGACGACCCTCATCTGGGAATACGTCACGCTCAAATTTGTAACCTTGGTATGTATTGATCATCTCATCAGTAAATACAGGTTTTAAGAAATCATGATCTGCAATAAGACCTTCAAGTGCTTCACGCAATGTGTGTGGCATTTGCTGGATTCCTCTTTCACGAATCTCATCAAGAGTAAGTTCAAAGAGATCTTCATCCATTGGACCGACAGGAGTAAGTTTGTGCTTGATTCCATCAAGTCCAGCCATCATCATTACAGCGAATGCAAGGTAAGGACATGCAGTAGAATCTGGGAATCTCATCTCAATACGAGTAGCTTTTTCACCAGCACCGTAAGGAATACGACATGCAGCTGAACGGTTTTGTGAAGAGTAAGTAAGAATACTTGGTGCTTCAAAACCAGGGATAAGACGCTTGTAAGAGTTTGTTGAAGCATTTGTAAATGCAGCAACAGCTTTTGCATGTTTGAAGATACCGGCAGCGTAGTTAAGCGCCAACTCTGAAAGGTTACCGTAGTTTCCTTCTGTGTAGAAAAGGTTTTTACCATCTTTCCAAAGTGATTGGTGAACGTGCATACCGTTACCGTTGTCACCATAGAGTGGTTTCGGCATAAATGTAGCAGTTTTACCGTTAAGGTGTGCGATCATTTTTACAACATATTTGTACTTTTGAACATTATCAGCTGCAGTGATGATATCACCAAAAACGATACCGATCTCACCTTGCCCTTGTGCAACTTCGTGGTGACCAAGAACAACTTCAAGACCAACTTGCTCTAACACTTGCATCATCTCTGCACGCATATCTACCATAGAATCTGTCGGTGCAACTGGGAAGTACCCACCTTTTGTACCTGGTCTGTGGCCAGTGTTATACATATCTTCATAGTGTGTATTTGAGTTCCACTCACCCTCTTCAGAATCTACTTTATATCCTGCTTCATTAATATTATCAACAAATTTCACATCATCAAAGATGAAAAATTCATTTTCAGGTCCAAAGTATGCAGCATCTGCAATTCCGATCTCTTCAGCATGTTTGAGTGCTTTTTTAGCGATTGAACGTGGACATTTTTCATAAAGCTCACCTTTGTAGATATCAAAAATATCACAGATAAGGATTACTGTTGGATCAGCAGTAAACGGATCCAAGAAAGCTGTTGGAACATCCGGTTTTAAAATCATATCTGATTTGTTGATTGGCTGCCATGCTTCAATTGAAGAACCGTCAAATGGAAAACCATTCTCTAGGTTTTCTGCATTTACTGCAGAGTAGCGGTATGTGAGGTGATGCCATGCACCTTTGATGTCTGTAAATCTTAAATCTACGAATTGAACGTCGTTTTCATTACAAAATGTAAAGAACTCTTCAATGTTGTTAACGAATTTTCCCATTAATTTTCTCCTGAATTTTATCTGCTAGTAGTATAACCAATTCTTTGGTAAATAAAGTTGTAAGTGTGATTAAAAAATATGCAGATAGGATATGTGTTTCAAATTCTTACATCTCTACAATGAAATTGGAACCAACATTTTGTTTACTCTGGATTTTGAGTTTAAAATTATGCAGTTTTAAAATTTTATTGACCAAAAAGAGTCCAAGTCCGAGTGAATTGTTCCAGCGTTGTTGTTGCACTCGGTAGAATTTTTCTGTAATGTTTTGCAAATCTTTTTGGCTTATGCCAATTCCAGTGTCTTTGACTTGAAGAGTATTTTTGGAGACAATGACATGCACTTCATCTTCTGAGTATTTGATGGCATTTTCTATGAGGTTGTTGATGACGATGCCAAAGAGGGTAGGATCGACTGCAACAACTGCCTCTTTGTCACCTTCAATGATAACATGACGATGTGGATAGTTGAGTTGTAGATTTTGTGCACACTCTTGCGTGAGCGTAAAGAGGTTTGTCTCTTGGAGATTTATGTTCTGTTGATTACCATCGAGTTTCATAGAGAGTCGCAGTGTGTCTATGAGATTACTGAGCTTTTCTCCATTGCTGTGGATTTTGTTGAGGAATTTTTTACGAATACCAATATTGAGATCGTCATCTTCAAGGAGTGTTTGCGAGTAGCCGTTAATAATGGCAATAGGATTTTTAAACTCATGGCTGATCGCAGAGATGATATCATCTTTTTGTCTGTTGGCGGCTTTGAGCTCTTCAGTGTATTTATTCTTCTTTTTCTCTTTTTTGACGATGATCTGTGCTACTTTTGTCAGTAGTTTTGTAATGAGTGCGAACTCCTGTGAATAGTCTGATGCGATGTAGGTCGATTTTTTCTTTTTGGCAAGTGATTTTAAAAAGTCGACAATCTTTCCTGCTTCATATTCGATTTGCGTATTTATTTTGTAAGTAACAGTGAATATGGCGACAAAAAAGATGATGAGCGCTATGAGAATCTTGATACCGAGTGAAAATATCTCTGAGCGTATGCCTTCGAGCTCTTTTGCAAGACGAATGTAGAGTGTTTTTCCATGAAGCGTGAATCTTTTTGCAACATAGAGCATATCTTTATTGATGGTATGAGAGTGGCGTATCTTTGTACCATAGGAGTGCTTGTCGGCAAGCATTATCTCAGCACGGTAGCGATGGTTCTCCATCTCTGATTTGTTCTTATCTGACTCTGCAAGAATAGCTCCATCGGCTGCGATGAAGGTCACACGGATATGGAGTTTTTCTTTGATGGTCTTTGAGAGCGTGTCTAAATCTGTCTGTGGTGTTATCTGCAGAGCGAGGAGTTCAATGTCTTGCTTGAGGGACTCTTTTGTGGCATCTATATAAAACTCATAGATCCAATAGTAAACAATAGCCCCTACGATGATAAAAAGTGCAAGAAAGAGTGCTAAGAATTTTCGTAAAACAATCTGATGAAATTTAAGCACACTTTCTCCTTGGCTTTAGTTGTGAAGGGTACCGCCAACCTTGATGTAAACAAGGAGATTGGCAACACTGATGGCACGACCTGCTATCTTTTCACTTTTACGAAGTGCACGCAGCATTTTGTGGAACTTTTCAAAGCTGTTTGAGCAGTTTTCAGCCTGTGCGACCAGTTTTCTCTCTATCATTTCATAAAGATCGTCAGCTTTGTTCTCTTCAATAAGCACCTCTTCATACATCTCTTGGAGTTCGTCTGTATCTTCAACATTAATCATAGCAATACTTGTTTTGATTGCTTTGACCGTTGAAGCCTGCATCGGTACAGTGTACTCGTTGATCGTATTGACATCGAGATCTTTGCACACTGCGGTAAAACCACGAATGAAGCTGCGTGTATTGGAACATGCGCGTGCAATCTCGTTGGTGATTTTGAAGTAGGCAACGACTTGACGCAAGTCCCTTGCCTCTGGTGTGTAGAGTGCGAGAATTTTGATGATGGCATTGTCTATATCATCTGTACGTGAAGTGATGTTTTTAATGGAGTTGCGTGCCTCATTGAACTGCTCTTCGTTGCAATCTTTCAGTGCTGCAAGAATCAACTCGTTTGCCTTGACCAAGTCCTCTCCAATAGCCGTGATCTTGTTTTTTACCTCTTCTACATTTTGTTTAAAAGTTTGTACCATTATCCGAATCTCCCTGTGATATAATCTTCTGTCTGCTTCTCTTTTGGATTGAGGAATATGTTCTCTGTTTTGTCATATTCGATGAGATCACCCAAGTACATAAACGCAGTGTAGTCACTTATACGTGAAGCCTGCTGCATATTATGCGTAACAATGGCAATACTGACCTCATTTTTCAGCTCGACTATGAGCTCTTCAATCGCCCCTGTACTGATTGGATCAAGTGCTGATGTCGGCTCATCAAAAAGCAGTACCTCAGGTTTGACCGCTACAGCTCTCGCGATGCACAGACGCTGTTGCTGTCCGCCTGAGAGTCCCATTGCGGACTTGTCCAGTCTGTCATAGACTTCCTTCCAGAGCGCTGAACCTTTGAGTGCTGCCTCAACTCTGTCTTGGAGCTCACTTTTGTTCTTGATACCAGCAATTTTCAATCCATAAGCGACATTCTCAAAGATGCTCATAGGAAAAGGGGTTGGTTTTTGAAAGATCATACCGACTTTTTGACGCAGCTCAATAAACTCATTCTCTTTTTTAATCTCTAAAATATTACGGTATTTGCCGCTCTCAAGGTCTAAGAGTTCAATTTTTCCATCATATTTGTTGCCCGGATAGAGATCATGAATTCGATTCATTGAACGAAGCAGTGTCGATTTTCCACATCCACTAGGACCTATGAGTGCCGTTATTTTATTTTTTTTGATTGGCAGCGTGATACCTTTGAGTGATGGATGATCCACTCCCGCATAGGTAAATGAAAACTTTTTGATGTTCATTACTGGCATATTTATGTGTCCTTTTCTTATTTTTTGTTACGTGTCAGATATCTACCGACAAGATTGATGATTAAAACCATAGCGGTAAGTATAAATGAAGCTGCCCATGCCAAATCACGGCTTGCTTTTTCCGGCTCATTGGCAAGGTTATAGATACCGACAGTCAGTGAGGGAAAACTCTCACGCAGATCAAGACTAAAGTAGTTACTTGTCTCTGATGTAAAGAGCAGCGGTGCAGTTTCACCGGCAATTCTGGCAAATGCGAGCAAAACACCTGTCATAATTCCGACTTTTGCCGCTTTGATGACAATGTCCAAAATGACTCTGTACTTTGAAGCACCCAGTGCAATACCCGCCTCACGCAGTTCTTTTGGTACAAGTGAGAGCATTGAATCGGTTGTGTTGATGATGATCGGTATCATCATAATTGCGAGGGCAATGACACCGGCAAAGCCATTTGCTCCGCCAAAAGGAGCAACTGCAAAGGCATAGACAAAGGCTCCAATGACAATAGAAGGTGCTGAGACCATAATGTCACTGAGATCACGAATAAGCTCTGCATATCTTCCGCGCCCATATTCACGAATGTAGATACCCGCAATCATTCCAAGAGGGATACCGACAACTGCAGCAAGTCCTGCAAGAACAAGCTGTCCGACAATGAGGTTTCTAAGGCCACCATCAACAAGATCGTTCAAAAAGAGGCTCAAATGCAGAGAACTCAGCCCTTTGATAAAAAGCGTCACTAAAATCCAGCCTAAAAATCCAAGCCCGATAAGTGCTGATAAAACAGAGAGGGCTAAAAAGAGTTTATTGAGTTGCAGCCTCATGATTTGACCCTTTTAAGAAAGTAGAATTTTGCTAAAGAGATAATGGCAAAACTCATTATAAAGAGAATAAGTCCAAGATAAAAGAGCGCACTCTCACCAAGCCCGCTAGCCTCTCCAAAGTTTACAGCCATTGCAACCGGGATGGAGATAGTCGGGTCTGCAATCTTCTCCGGCAGGGAATAGACTGCACCGATAAGAAATGCAACAGCCATTGTCTCACCAAGTGCACGTCCAAGTGCTAAGATGATAGAGCCGATAATACCCACTTTTGAGTATGGGAAAATGACATCTTTGACCACTTCAAATTTTGTAGCACCCAAAGCATAGGCTGATTCTTTTAAAACATCCGGCGTTGTGTTCATACTATCACGTGTGACCGCTGCCATAAAAGGGAGTATCATTACACCAAGTACGAGTCCGGCGGTAAGAAGTGAGACCTGATAGCCCCCAAAAGCATCAGAGATGATCGGTGCAAAGTAGTAAAGTCCCCACATGCCAAAGATGATACTCGGAATGGCAGCGAGGAGTTCAATGGCAATGCCGACATATTTCGAGACATTTTTTGAAGCGATTTCGGCTAAAAAGACAGCGATTCCCATAGCGATTGGCAGAGCAAAAGTGAGTGCTATGAGTGTTGAGAGCAGGGTGCCAACAATAGGAACAAGTCCGCCGTAGACTGTTTTTGTGTCTGCCGCTTCTTCGTCATCTTCATCAAGAATCATCATATCATCTTCATCATCTACACTTGCATCATCGCTTATCTCCTCTGACTCTGATGCACTCTCCTGTGCCTGAGTGAGAGAGTCGTCACTTTGGGCAAGCGGCACTTCCTGATTCCAGCGTTTGTCTACAATGAAATGCAGACCAAACTCATCAATTGCCGGTTTTGCAGAGATATAGAGTGTAGTAAAGATACCAAGCAACAGTATGAGCACTAATGTTGCACTGGTAAATGAAATCTTTTGAAAGAGTTTTTCCATATTTGAACCTAATTGAAATAATTGCCGGTATTATAGTAATACTTGATTACAAAGCGATTACAAAACAGATATGCTTAATTATATTCCACACGATTTCTTCCGTTTTCTTTTGCTTTATAGAGCAGTTCATCAACTCTTTTTAGCAGTGTATCTGTGGTGTCATCCTCTTTTAGTTCTGTAACACCAAAGCTGCATGTGACTGTTTGGACAGAGCTAAAAAGGGACTTTTCTATGAGTTTTCTTAATTTTTGAGCAATTTGAATAGCTTC
>VCAX01000120.1 GCA_013607665.1 Campylobacterota bacterium
TTGTGTATTTTTTTAATGAAATAGTGAATGATGAAAATGCCTGCAAGCCAGATGATGAGAAAAAGGCCGGCAACCAAAAGAGAACTTTTAAAGGCATCTTTGTAGAGTGGCTGCATTGGTATAGAGACACTCACACCGCCACGGATGTCACCCACTTTGTAGCCTTGAAAGGCATGGCATTTAAGGCAGGACTTTTTTGTAACAAGCGGATTCATAAGGCGCATATACTCTTTGCCATCGATTTTCCCCAGTTCATAGTACTGTTTGCGTAAGCGTTCTACTTCATTGAGTGCGAGTGTTTCCCATTCATCAGGTTTATTTTTTGGATTGAGTAGTTTTTTACTTGTGATATGTGTCTTGACACCATAGAGTTTACTGTAATCGTGCATCATTTGTGAGAGTGTATAAGCACCATTCATAAGTGTGTACTGTTACCCATTGCACTGAAGTCTCTGTCCTTGATACGACTTAGATAAGGGTTTGGACGGGTTCTTTTATCTACAGGAACATAGACACCACCGTGTGAAGCGACCCATGAGCGGTAAGCGAGATCTTTATTGACACTTGTTTTTGCCTCTTGAATGGCGATGTATTTGGCATAGGTGTATGTTCTCTCAATGATAATGGCAAGTATGAAAAGCAGCAGCAGGGTCCAGCTTATATAGAGCCATCGTGTGAGAAAGTAGAGATATTTCCTTCTTTGTGACATACAGCCTTCTCCTTTTTAGAAGTGCTCTTACTGCCTTAAGTATACAACAATAATGTAAAAAAGGTGCTTACTCTTCTCTTGCCGCCATTGTCAGCACTGCTTTTGCAATACGCTCAAGTGTTTCGTCACGTCCAAGAACTGACATGACAACATCAAGGCCCGGACCGCTTAGCTTTCCAAGCAGAGCTACACGCAGTGGCTGTCCGATCTTTCCAAAACCGATTTCCATCTCCTCTACGACCCTCTCCATAACATGGTGATAATCACTCGGCAGGTGCAGCTCCTGTGCCTCTTGCAGTCTGTTTGCAAAGGTCTCGAGTACTTCTATGGCATTGCCTTTGAAAGCTTTTTTTACTGCTTTTTCATCATATGTTTTTGGTGCAATGATGATCTCATTGATAAGATCTGCCAGTTCTTGCAGTGTTTTTGCGCGCTCTTTGAGTGTATCTAAGATAATCTCTTTTTTATCGTGTGAGCTTAAAATCACACCAAATTCATTCAGGAGTTCACTAAGGCGTTCATTTGAACTGTTTTTAATGTAGTGGGCATTGAGCCAGTCAAGTTTTTCGGTATTGTAGATAGAAGCGGATTTATTGATGTCCTTTGGATCAAAAGGTTCCTTCATCTCATCCATAGAGAATATTTCCTGATCCCCGTGACTCCAGCCAAGACGCACTAAAAAGTTCAGCAGTGCTTCAGGGAGATAACCCATCTCTTTGTACGCCATAACATCGGTTGCACCATCGCGTTTTGAGAGTTTTTTACCCTGCTGATTGTGAATCATCGGTACATGGTAAAATTTTGGAATACTAAAGCCAAGCGCTTCATAGACCACTATCTGTTTTGGCGTATTGGAGAGGTGATCGTCTCCACGGATGACTTCGTTGATACCCATAAGCGCATCATCAACAGCTACAACGAAATTGTAGGTTGGGGAGCCGTCAGCACGCGCAATGATAAAGTCATCTAAAATATCCTCTGCCTGAAAGACAACATCGCCTTTGACGCCGTCATGCACGATTATTTCGCCGCTTGTCGGTGCTTTGATGCGGATGACCGGCTCTACACCCTCTGGAGGCGTGCCTTTGAAATCTCGGTATCTGCCGTCATATTTTGCTCTTTGTTTGTTTGCCATCTGCTCCTCACGCAAGGCATCGAGCTCCTCTTTTGACATGTAACATTTGTAGGCTTTTCCCTCATCAAGCAGCTGTTTGATGTATTTTGCATAGATAGCATCACGTTGGCTTTGATAGGTGATTTCACCATCTGCTTCAAGTCCAAGCCAGTCAAAGGCTTTGAGTATCGCCTCTGTAGCCTCCTTAGAGTTTCTTTTTTTATCTGTATCTTCGATACGCAGAACAAATTTTCCGTTGTTTTTTCTAGCCCAAAGGTAAGAAAAAAGTGCTGTACGAAGTCCTCCGATATGAAGATATCCTGTTGGAGAAGGTGCGAAACGTGTGACAACCATGAGTGAGCCTTTAAAATATAATTATCGCAATTTTAGGCTATTGTTGGTTAAAGGTTGGTAAAATATGAGCTT
>VCAX01000121.1 GCA_013607665.1 Campylobacterota bacterium
CAAAATTTTAGGATTCCATCGTGAGCCAACAATTACCCGATATCGATACGCAACTAGCAAATCATAAATTGACGCAAGAAGATTATAAGCATATAAAAGAGATTTTAGGACGAGAACCAAATCTTGTCGAACTTGGAATCTTTTCAGCAATGTGGTCTGAGCACTGTTCATATAAATCTTCAAAAGTGCATTTAAAAGGATTCCCTACATCTGCTCCATGGGTTATTCAAGGTCCTGGAGAGAATGCCGGTGTTATTGACATTGGTGATGGCATGGCTGCTGTATTTAAAATGGAGAGCCATAATCACCCGAGCTTTATTGAGCCGTACCAAGGTGCTGCAACCGGTGTGGGCGGTATTATGCGTGATGTCTTTACTATGGGAGCACGTCCTGTTGCAAACCTCAATGCACTTCGTTTTGGAAATGTGCTCAATAATAATGATGTCTCGAAACATCAAAGATACCTTGTTCGCGGTGTAACAGAGGGTATCGGTGGGTATGGTAACTGTATGGGTGTCCCTACTATTGGTGGTGAGACAAGTTTTGATGAGTGCTATAACGGAAATATTTTGGTAAATGCATTTACACTCGGTCTTGCAAAAAGTGATGAAATCTTCTATGGAAAAGCTGAGGGGATTGGCAATCCTGTTTTATATGTTGGTGCAAAAACGGGGCGTGATGGACTTGGTGGAGCGGTAATGAGTTCTGACTCTTTTACGGAGGAATCAAAATCATTGCGTCCTACAGTTCAAGTTGGGGATCCTTTTACAGAAAAACTTCTGCTTGAGGCGTGTTTGGAGCTCTTTAAAACAGACCATGTAGTTGGTATTCAAGATATGGGTGCAGCAGGACTTACATCAAGTTCTTTTGAGATGGCAGGGCGTTCAGGCAGTGGAATGATTATGCACCTTGATAAAGTACCGGCTCGTGAAGAGGGGATGACACCATATGACTTTATGCTCTCAGAGTCTCAAGAGAGAATGCTTTTATGTGCGAAAAAAGGAAGTGAAGAGGAGATTATCAAGATCTTTGAAAAATGGGATCTTGATGCTGCGGTTATCGGTGAAGTGACTGATACTGGAAATATGGAACTCTTCTGGCATGGTGAAAAAGTGGCAGAAGTTCCTGTTGATCCTGTTTCTGAAGAGGCGCCTGAACTCAACCGTCCAATGAAGCGACCAGAGTATCTTGACCTTATTAAAGCAGTCACTATCAATGACTTTCCAAAAGTTGCAAATCAAGAAGCATTTGAGAAACTGACACAATCAATGGAAGTGGTTGATAAATCATGGATATATACACAGTATGACTCTATGGTACAGACAAATACTGTTAAAAAAGGCGGCGAGCTTGATGCTTCTGTCATCCGTGTAAAAGAGAACGGCAAAGCGCTTGCTATGAGCGCGGACTGTAATGTGCGTTATTGTTATGTCGATCCAAAAGGGGGTGCGGCAGCTGCGGTAATTGAGTCTGGAAGAAATGTTGCAATGACAGGTGCACGACCACTTGCAATTACAGATTGTCTCAACTATGGAAATCCTGAAAATCCTGAAGTGATGTGGCAGTTTGGAGAGGGATGTCTTGGTATCAAAGAGGCATGTGCTGAATTGACAACACCGGTAATCGGCGGAAACGTCTCTTTATACAATGAGACCAATGGTGTTTCTGTTTTCCCAACACCTTCCATTGCAACTGTCGGTGTCAATGATGATGCTGACAATGTGCTTCTGTCAAATTTTCAAGCAGAGGGAAATCATCTCTACCTTGTAGGTGAGAGCAGAAGTGAGTTTGGCGGCTCTTTATATATGAAAGAGATTTGTGGTGTTGTTGCAGGAGAACTTCCAAAGATTGACTATGCAAAAGAGTTGGCATTGTGGGATCTTGTCATTGAAGCAAACAAAAAACATCTTTTAGAGTGTGCTAAAGATGCAAGTAGTGGTGGTGTTGCAATAGCACTTGCAAAAATGGCGGCAACATCTGGACTTGGTTGTGATGTCAGTATGAGTGTTACAGATGAGCGAGATATCTTTGCTGAATCTATGAGCCGTGCCATTATTGAAGTAAAACCTGAAAATTCAGATGCTTTTGAAGCAATGATAGGTGATTTAGCATGTGAAAAAATTGGTGTTGTCGGTGGTGATACAATCAAGATAAACAATGTTGCAATGAGTATGGAAAATCTTAAAGAGAATTATTTCAACACATTTAAAAAAGTTATAGAACGAGATTTATAATTTTTATATTTAAA
>VCAX01000122.1 GCA_013607665.1 Campylobacterota bacterium
CCATTTCAAGAGAAATCGACAAAATGTTATTTACTTTTAAGTAAGATATCACTATTATTTCAACTCCAACATATTATGCCAGCGTGGTGGAATGGTAGACACGACGGATTCAAAATCCGTTGGCTTCGGCTGTGGGGGTTCAAGTCCCCCCGCTGGTACCACTTGACACTTTGTCAGACAAGGCTGCTAAAAATGATAGCACTACAAAAACAAATCCTTATTTTACTCTTTTTATCAACACTCCTCTTTTCCCAAGAACTACAGCAAGAGTATATAATTGAGAATAATGTTGTAAAACTTTCAGATATTGTAAAAAATCCTAAAAAAGACCACATACTATATAATATTAACAAAACAAGACACTCAAAACGAGTGCGTTCTTCAGAACTGATTGAAAAACTAAATGCATACGGGTACAATAATTTTCAGACAAAACATGCCTATATACAATTTTCACAAAGAAGCCCTATTGAGACAAAAAAACTTCAAAATGCCCTTGTGAACTACTATAAGGAAAAATATAACAATATTACCATTATTACCATTAAAGAGATTACTCTAAGACCGACGAAATATATACAGCATCTTCCAAGAAGCTATACCGTAAAATTTCCAAAGAACAGTTATCTTTCTTGCAAAGGCATCTTTTACATTAAAACTATCACAAACAAAAAACTCTTCTTCAACTATACAATCAGAGCAGAAATCGCTCTCTACCAAACGAAAAAAGAGATACAAAAAGGCGAAGAACTCTCTTTCTTGAATCTGCAAAAAAAGAGCATAATACTCGATAAGTTCAAAGCGGCTCCATTGATGAATTTGCAAAAAAATCGTTATGAAGCAAAACACAGACTAAAAAATGGTCTTATTGTTACGCAGCGAGACATTCAAGATTTGTATCTGGTAAAACGAGGATCCAATGTTGTTGTTAGTCTGCATAACAATGGCATCGAGATTACTTTTAGTGCAAAAGCACTGCAAAGCGGACGAATGGGAGAGATTATCTCAGTTTTGCATGAAGGCAGAAAGATACATACAAGAGTCAGTGCAAAAAACAGAGCAGAAGTGAAGTAAAAAATATGAAAAAAAGAAAAATTGTAATAGCCATCAGTGGTGCAAGCGGTGTCAATATTGGCATCAAAGCCTTAGAACTTCTTCCCGAGACGATTGAAAAGCACTGTATAGTCTCCGACCATGCAGCAATCGTCTCACGCAAAGAGGAGATGCACAACATCACGTTGCATGACAATGCAAACATTGCGGCTTCTGTTGCATCCGGTTCTTTTGGTGTAGATGCCATGCTCATTGCACCCTGCTCTATGAATACTTTGGCAAAGATAGCCTGTGGAATATCTGACAATCTCATTACCCGCTGTGCAGCAGTAATGCTTAAAGAGCAAAAACGACTTATTTTAGCACCACGAGAGATGCCTTTTTCTGCGATTGCTTTAGAAAATATGCATAAACTTGCAGCACTTGGTGTTGTTATTGCACCGCCGGTAATGGCCTATTATTCACAGCAGCAGACACTTGAAGAGATGGAAAACTTTGTCATTGGCAAATGGTTCGATCTTTTAGACATACAAAACGATTTATACAAAAGGTGGAAATAATGAGTGATCGTAAAATTGCCCTCTATCCAGGGACATTTGATCCTATAACGAATGGTCATTTCGACATTATTGAACGTGCACGCAATCTTTTTGATGAGGTTATCGTCGCTGTTGCCGAGTCCAAAGAGAAAAAACCGATGTTCTCTTTAGATGAGCGTATTACTATGGCAAATGCTGCAGTCAGTAACATCGAAGGTGTCCGTGTTGTCGGTTTTGACAACCTTACAATAGAACTCGCACATGAGCATAATGCCGGTGTGCTCATTCGCGGTCTGCGTGCTGTAAGTGATTTTGAGTATGAACTCCAACTCGGTTACTTGAACAACTCACTTGATGAAACCATCGAAACCGTTTACCTTATGCCAAAACTCAAACATGCTTTTATCAGCTCTTCGATTGTAAGAAACCTTCTTCAGTTCAAGGGCAAGACGGAACATCTTTTACCGGCAGAGGTTCAAAAAATCATAGCAGGTAAAAATTTATGTATATAGCAATAGAAGGTGTTTTTACATATAAGAGGATTAGCTTATAACATGATTCAACAATTAAAAAATAAATATTTATATGGCAATAATAAAAGATTATTTTTAAACACTACTTTGGGATGTCATGCTTCA
>VCAX01000123.1 GCA_013607665.1 Campylobacterota bacterium
GTACAAGTGGAGGGAAGGCATATAGTGCATAAGTGCACTCCGTATAAATTTTCTCCAATTAACTATATCATAACTTCCTCTATTGCGAATTTGTTAAGTAAAACCAGCTGCATTTTCAGAAGATGCACAACTTCTTTGTAGATTTTTACACAATTGCGAAGCTCTACAATACTCCAATCATTTACCGGTTGTAACACCAGAATCCGGCAATCACGCCTCAAAGCACTAAAATAGGCTACTTTTGCGGTTTAGTACGCCAAACCACACTGAAAAAACGAACGACAGAAAATTGTTAAATTATCTCAAAACAGCAGTTAGAGTCGCGCTCAAAGAGCACTCAGAGCAACCACAGGAGAATCTCTCTACCTTTCGGCGGTAAGTCAACCATAAAACTACGACTAGACGAAAAAATGTTAAATTAATGTCAATATTGTATCAAAAATTTTGGAAAAATTCAAGAAAACTACCTGTCAGGTTGTGTGCTTTGCACACCAACCTAACAGGCTCACAAAATAACAATACTACGGTAGTTTAAGCTTTTTTTATCGACTTTTCAAGTTGATATTTTTTTGCTATAATTTGGACATGCAAACATATCACGCAAAAAAATTAGCACGCCTGTACTACCAAGATAAAATCTGGCAGCTCGCCGAATCTGGAAAAAGTGTACGAGAGATCACTAGCTTGATTAATCATCATTACTTACCACGATCGAGATTCAAAGGCATCACCCTTTCGAAATCAACAATTCACAACATCATAAAAAAGGCTGACAAATGATCTATTACATACAGTTTTTCTATTCTTATGTGCTGCCAATCATGGCTATTCTATCGTTTGGATATATCATCTACTTGCAGCTTTCAAGAGAATATATTTTTAGGTATATCGAGGTAAATTTCAACAAATCGATTGAAAAAAACATCGAATCGACGAGAAGAACAATAAATAAACATCTCGAAAAAATGAGCGAGCACACAAACAACATGCTGCAACACACAGAATTAAAAATATATGAGCAATTAGAACAATCATCATCTCAATTAAAAAATCTTAATGACTACCTCTCAAAAATCAATAAAAACCAAGCAATACTCAATGATCGTTTGAACAAATTAGAAGAAGAGATTAGAAAAAAAGATGCAATTATTCACAGAAAAAATAACCAAATAAAAAGGCTGAAAAATGAGATTTAAAATAGGAGATTTTATAGTCGAGACTGGAAAAGAGATCGAGTATCTAAACGAAAAAATAGCAGTTCCCACAACGATCAGCCGCAGCGATAAACCTGAAAATTACCATTTTAAACATAAAACACGAGAGTTTTCAGTATTTCGTAGCCTCGAACTTCTCGAAAAAGAAGATCGAAAATATTATCGCGTGTTAGATGATATCTTCGATTTTATCGACCTTATAGAGCTTTTAAAAGCCTTTAATAGTAATAAATTAGATACCTCTAAAATCTACAACATCAACGACAATTTTGAAGTAAGAACAGCTCAAAAAGATGGCAACATAAGCTTGGAAATTCATTTTGCAAATTACTCTTATAAGCTTTACCTAGACAAATTTGAGTGCAGCTCACTGGCTGCCAAATTTGGAAAAATATTACAAAGATGCGAAGTATGGCAAGAGTCGGAAGCATAAATCACCAAGTCGGGGAAATTCTAAAAAAACACAACGGCATCAGAATAAGCAAATTAGAGCGACGCAACGAAAGTGGCTTAAAAAGCGTAGAAAGCGGTCACAAAGTCTCAGATCTGTTCCATAGCTACAAAAGTCTTGACAACGCCAGAAACGACCTTAAAAACTTGGGAAATTATGCTAAAGAACAATTTGGTGTAAAAGATATGAGCAAAATTGATCGTGAAATCGTTGGTCAATGGATACGCGACAAAGAGATCAGCTACAACACAGCGAGCAACTATTTAAGCGAGATCAACAAAGTACCAGAGCATTTAAACATCACAAGAGAAGATGTCAAAGAGCTGCGCGCAGAGCTCAAACAAGAGCTCATAAAAAATGAGCTTACAACGCGTGCCTATAAACACCTTGACAGGATAAAATTACCGGCAAAAAGTCAGCCTGCTTTTGAGCTGCAAAGAGACTATGGGTT
>VCAX01000124.1 GCA_013607665.1 Campylobacterota bacterium
CGCTTTTTAGTCATTGCTATGATGGCTGTTTTAGCCCTTGGAAAGCTTGGCATCTCTATAGCCCCTTTCATCGCAGCACTCGGTGCCGTTTCCTTAACAGCCGGTTTGGCACTCCAGGGAAGTGTTTCCAATTTTGCAGCGGGTATTGTGCTCATCATCACCAAACCATTCAAAATAGGAGATACCATCACCATACATAATGTCTATGGAGAGGTTGAAGATATAAAACTCGCCTATACTGCACTTATAAATGAAGATGGCGAGCAGATAACCATACCAAATAAGTTTATGATAGGCGATATCCTTGTCAACTCTTTTGCCTATCGTATTGTCGAGGGCAGTGTCGGTATCGCTTATGAGAGTGATGTAGATCATGCCATCAAAACCATAACACAGACAATAAGCTCACGCAACGATATCAATCCTGAGAATGAGCCTATAGTAGGTATTGAGAAGTTTAATGACAGTTCCATCGACATCGCCTACAGATACTGGGCACCAACACAGAGCTTTTTTAAAACACAGTATGAGATTAACTTAGAAATCTTTCATGCACTGCAAAAAGAGGAGATAGCCATTCCGTATCCACAACGTGAAGTACGGATGCTAGAGGACTAAACTACTTTTTCTTTTTACGCAGTTTTCTTTTGATCTTCTCTATCTTATCCATCTCGTGTTCTTCAAGCGAGATGTTCATACTCTCCACCTCTTCACCAATCTTGACACTGAGCATTTCTGACTTTCGCATCGCCAAAATCTGAGAGGAGAAGATACTTCTATGCCCTGAAATAAGAAAGCTGATAACCGCGGCAAGCGCTGCGTAATGTGCAATGTCTATTCCAAAAAGCTCCACTGCCATAATCGTTGATGCAATAGGCGTATTTGTCGTTGCTGCAACAACACTCACAAAACCGAGTGCTGCAAAAAGTGGAATATGTTCAGGTGCGATGATGGAACCAAGGAAATTCCCACTTGTCGCCCCTATATAAAAGATAGGTGTAATAACTCCGCCGCTACCGCCTGCACCCAAAGAGAGAGAGGTAAAGATGGTCTTGAGTATAAAAGTATACCAGTGAATATCATGAATCACTGTCGGGTCAGGATTAAGTGCATCCCCTATGACATCGAGCCCAAGCCCTATATACTGCTCTCCAAAAACAAGTGTCAGCCCAACTATCACAACACCTCCGACAAAAGCTTTTACATAGGAGCTTACTTCAATCTTTTTAATAACGCTATGTGTATGCGAGATAGATGTTATGACAATATCAGAGACAAAACCAAAGAACAAACCTGCAAGTACAACTTTCATAATAAGCAACAGGTCCAAAGAGACGTCTTGAAAGAAATGCAAGTCGTAGTATGTGTACTCAATGCCTAAAAACTGTGCCGTTGTAAAAGCTGCAAAACCGGCGATGAACGAAGGAAGCAGAACATCGTACATAATAACACCGATGATAAGCACCTCCACCCCAAAGATGGCTCCGGCGATCGGTGTACCAAAAACCGTCGCAAAACCGGCACTGATTCCACAGATGACAAGTTTTTTTCTATCTTGCTTGCGAAATTTTAAAAGTGTGGAGAGCAGTGAGGCCACGCCCGCGCCTATCTGTGCACCAGGCCCCTCTTTACCGACAGAACCACCCGCAAAGATAGTAAGTACCGTTGCCAGAGTTTTTACAGGAATCACAGAAACCTTGATCTTTCCATCTTCTTTGTGAATGGCGGAGATGACCTTTTCCGTGCCATGCCCCTCTGCCGTTGGAGCGAATGTTTTAACAAGCCAAACAGTCAAAACAAGAGCAACAGGTAAAAGATAGTAGAAGTCAAAAGGCAACAAGGAGCGTGATGATTCACTATAAGCTAGTATCTTCAAAAAGGCAGTCACTGTCGCACCAATGATGACACCCACGAGTGATGAAAGAAACACCCATTTTGTAACACTGAAAAAGATTGCAGTCTGTTCGGTTATATGCTTTTGAATCATCTGATTTTCTGCTTTATAATTGTATAAAGCAATTATTGCACAAATCGAAGTAAAAGTCGTCGTTTTTTATAAAAATTTTAAAATTTCTTC
>VCAX01000125.1 GCA_013607665.1 Campylobacterota bacterium
AAAGTTGAGTAATGTATATTATGAAAATGCAAAAAAATATAATGTCTATTTTTTACATTGTGATTTTAATAGGCTTTATTGCTGTGGGTGTAGTATCGTACCTCTCATATAAAATAACACAAGAAGAACATTATAAAGAGAATGAATATTATGTACAAATGGTCAATTTAAGTATGCAAAATATGCTTGATCGGTTTGAACTCTCTTTAAGTGTGCTTGGAAAAAGACTTTTAGAAAACCAGCTCTATAAAAATCCTAAAAAAACAGATCAACTTTTAAATGCTATTTTGCGTGTGAACAGTGCTTTTGTAGGGTTTGGGTTGATAGCTCCCGATGGAGATTTTCTCTTTACAAGTAAAAATGTAGGTATAACAAAAATGGGAAATCTTAAAGAAGATCCTGAAACTGCAGCTTCTTTTTTGCAAACGCTGCAGTCAAAAAATCTGGTTGTAGGCAGGACTTATTTTGTAAAAGGCTTGGAAAAATGGATTATCCCCATTCGGAAAACTTTGTATGATGCGCAAGAAAAACCTCTTGCAGTCATAGCAACAGGGATAGAGTTAGAAAAAAAAGGTGGTTTTTTTACGAACCTGCACTTGAAAAAATCTCAGAAGATTCTTGTAGTGAAAGAATCACAACAGCAGTATTACAGAATATTTTACAGTGGCAATGATATGCGGAGTAAATCATTGCTCTATGAGCAACCTATTGAAAGTTCCATAATAACTGCAATAATAAACTCTTTACAAAAAGAGTATGGACTGACACTTAAAGCACTGCAAAAAGAGGGCAAAGATGTTACAGTCGCTCCTGCGTGTAAGAACTTTTCAAATGAAGATATTTTTATAAGTATCGTTTACAATAAAAAATATGATCTCTGGGTGAGTCTTATTGAGGCAAGAAGAGATTGGATACAAAAAGCCTTAACAACGGTATTTATCTACTATGCACTCTTTTTTATGCTTTCATTTTTACTTTATTTACTGTTTCGATCCATAGACAGAGCAGAAAAACAAAAAATAAAAGAGTTGCATTATCAAGCGACACATGATACTCTGACAAAACTCCCTAACAGACTCTATTTGAATCAAAATATAGACAATATAATTAAAAAATTTGATGGAAAGTTTACTGTCTTTTTCCTTGACCTTGATAATTTTAAAAGCATCAATGATAAGTTTGGGCATTTGGTGGGTGATGCTATTTTACAAAACATAGGAAAGCGTTTAGATGAGTTTTTCCGTAATGACACAGGCTGCTTGTGAGACAGGGTGGTGATGAGTTTATTATTTTTGTACCACTGCTAGATGAATATAAAAAGAGAGAGCTTGCCAATTCACTTCTCGCACATATTGCAAAACCTTGTAAAATTGAGAATATGGAGTTTATTATTCGTGCAAGTATAGGTAGTGCTGATTATCCGGATGATTCGCAAGACATTGAGATGCTTTTTGGATATGCAGATATTGCCATGTATGCAGCAAAGAAGAACAAGAATGCCTACAGTTCATTTTCAAAAGAGATGAAAGGAAGCGAGTGTCATGCGTTTGGCTATTGAACATGAGCTCAACAGTGCTTTACAAAATAGTGAATTTTGGATGGTCTACCAGCCACAAATAAAAGCAGATGGCAGTCTGCACGGAGTTGAAGCACTTATACGTTGGGAGAATGAAAAACTCGGCTTTGTTCCACCTGATAAGTTCATTAGTGTTGCAGAGGAGATGGGGCTTATGGATAGTATTGGTGATTTTATCATTGACCGGTCACTTCAAGAGATAAAAGCCATAAAAGATGAACTCGATATCTCCTTTTCTGTCTCTATCAATATCTCTGTAAAACAGATGATGGAGAGTGATTTCTTAGAAAAACTACTTGCTAAAATAGAACGATATAGGTGCGTGAAAAAAGAGATTACACTTGAGATCACAGAGTCGCTGTTTATTGAAGATATGGAATATATATTACCGATTTTAGCAGAAGTAAAACATACAGGA
>VCAX01000126.1 GCA_013607665.1 Campylobacterota bacterium
AAAAACGGTATAATTTGGAGTCTTTAAAAAATTAGGTTTTTATTGGGTTGATAATTGTCTAGTTTATAGGGGACATTCCAATTTTAGATGCTGCACGCGTAATCTTTCTTGTTACAAATGTTTCCCCACGCACAGGTGATTCATGATTGAAAAGGATGCCGTTACAGGCAAACATATCATACGCTTCACGATAATTTACTGTTATCCAATATGCATACATCTTTGCTACCGCATAAGGACTTCTTGGATAAAAAGGCGTGTTTCACTTTGAGGTGTCTCTTGTACTTTACCATAGAGCTCTGAAGTAGATGCCTGATAAATTTTTGTTTTTTTCTCCAGACCTAGTAGTCTTACTGCTTCTAAGATTCTAAGAGTACCAGTACCATCTGCATTAGCTACATATTCTGGTGTCTCAAAAGAAACTGCTACATGACTCATAGCAGCAAGATTATAGATTTCATCAGGTTGAGTCTCTTGGATAATGCGGGTAAGATTCATACTATCTGTCATATCACCATAATGCAATATAAAATTTCTGTTTTCAACATGTGGATCTTGGTAGAGGTGGTCTATTCGGTCAGTATTAAAAAGTGAGCTTCTTCTTTTAACACCATGGACAATATAGTCTTTTTTTAGTAAAAACTCTGCTAAATAACTTCCATCTTGCCCTGTTACACCTGTTATGAGTGCTACTTTTTTAGACATTTTCTTCCTTTTTATAAAAATAATTTGTAGCCTCAACAAATCCATCAACAGAACCACAATCAAAGCGTTTGCCTTTAAATTTGTAGGCAATGACCTTGCCTTGCTTTGCCTGTTCAAGCAGGGCATCGGTGATCTGAATCTCTCCACCTTTACCTGGTTTGGTATTGCGTAAGATATCAAAGATATCCGGTGTTAAGATATAGCGACCAATGATTGCCATGTTAGTTGGGGTATCTTTAGGGTCCGGTTTTTCTACCATATCTGTGACTCTGTAAGTATCATCTGTCCCATCTACAAGTTTCCCTGCAATGACACCATATTTGTTAGTCTCTTTTAGTAGTACTTCTTCTATGGCGACAACCGAACATTGGTACTTTTCATACACTTCTATCATCTGCTTTAGCACTGCATCATCTTTCGCCGTACAAAGATCATCTGCCAAAATCACCGCAAAAGGCTCATCCCCTATAAGAGTTTCTCCTGTTAATATAGCATGACCCAAGCCTTTCATCTCAACCTGTCTTACATAACTAAATTTACACTGTGTTATTACACTTCGTATCTCTGTTAAATAGTGTTCCTTTGATCTGGTGTTCAAGTTCGTATGAGATATCAAAATGATCTTCGATCGCTCTTTTTCCTCTCCCTGTAACTATTGCCATCGTCTCAATACCAGCCTCAAGTGCTTCTTCAACACCATACTGAATGAGTGGTTTGGTAAGGATTGACAACATCTCTTTTGGTGTTGCTTTTGTAGTAGGCAAAAATCTTGTACCATACCCTGCCGCTGGAAATAGACATTTTTTAATTTTTTTCATCTATCTTGATTCTTCGTAACTTTTAATTTTCATATCCGTTTGGGTTATTGTTTTGCCATCGCCAGCTATCTGCGCACATCTCTTCTAGCGTTTTTTCAGCTTCTCATTTGAGCAGTTGGTGTGCCCGTGTTGGATCTGCATAGCATTTTGCTATATCTCCGGCTCTTCGCTCAACTATTTTATAGAGTACGCTCTTTTTGCTTGTAGACTCAAAAGCTTTTACCATCTCTAAGACACTGTATCCTTTACCTGTACCTAAGTTAACTATCAACGGCTCTTTATTGCTTTGAAACTCATTAATGTAATCTATGGCTTTTGTATGTCCATCAGCCAAATCTACAACATGGATGTAGTCTCTCACGCCGGTACCGTCTTTTGTGTCATTTATTTTTGTTAGACACTTATCATATAATCACCTTCTAAATATTAATTTTGTGTAATTATACAACTTTTACTTTAAAATAATCAC
>VCAX01000127.1 GCA_013607665.1 Campylobacterota bacterium
CGGTGACATTTCGTATTTTTTCTATCATAGGCAGCGCACTCTCTTTTGCTTTTGTTGCACCGTAGTCCAGGATATCACGTACTTCATCTTGATGTGCCTGATAGTACTCTCTTTTCTCTCTGTAAGGCTTGAAATACTCCCAGATAACATCATGGAGGTAAAGTTTAAAGTGTCCATGCCCTTCACCGCCACGTTTATAGCGCTCTTGAAGCTCTCTGCATTCATCTGCATTTAAAAAGAGTTTTGCCATATTGTAAACATTACAGTTTTCATACTCTTTTGGTGCTTCCATAGGTACATTTTCAGTAACTATCTTTTTAATTGTTTTGAGCTGCTTTTTCTCTTCGCCAAAGATATTTACAGTATTGTTATAGCTTTTAGACATTTTTTGTCCATCTATTCCCGGTACTGTTGCTACATTCTCCTCTATTTTAAAAGTCGGCAGTTTGAAAATTTCACCATATTCATTGTTGAACTTCACAGCAATATCTCTGGCGATCTCGACATGTTGAATCTGATCTTTTCCAACTGGAATAATATCAGGAGAGTAAAGCAGAATGTCGGCAGCCATCAAAACAGGGTAGGAAAAGAGTGAGTGGTTCGCTGCAATACCTTTAGCTGTTTTATCTTTGTAACTATGTGCACGTTCAAGCAGACCCATAGGCGTAAAAGAGGAGAGTGCCCAGTAGAGTTCAAACACCTCTTTAACATCAGACTGCACCCAGAAGGTGGATTTTTTTGGATCTATGCCAAGGGCTAAAAAGTCTGTAGCACTCTGCATAGTCAGTTCTGCAAGTTTTTTACCATCGCTCACGCTTGTCATAGCATGGTAGTTGGCTATAAAAGCAAAAGTATCATTCTCTTTTTGCGCATCGACCATCTGTTTAATAGAACCAAAGTAGTTTCCTATATGCAAATCACCTGAGGGTTGAATACCTGTTAATACTCTCATTATTTTTGTTCCTGAATTATTTTTGCGGTATTATAGCAAAATGATAGTGCCGTTTCAGTTTTGTTTTGATAAAATCTTATGAAAACTGAAGGATATATTATGAATTTACAAATTCGCGCAAAAGATTTAAAATTAGGTGATGCGACTAAGAGTCACATCGAACATGCTGTGGAAGCATTTAGAAAATATTCCCTTGATATTACAAGTATTCATTGTAATTTGATTGCTGAGAAAAAAGGAGTGCTTGTAGAGTTTGAGATCCATGTTGCCCATGCTGAACCGATTATTATCTCGCAACATGACGAAGTGCTCGATGCAGCTATTGATCTTGCAATGGATAGAGCAGAAAAAGCATTGCGTCGTCTTCATGATAAAATGAAAGACCATAAGGCAGTACCACTCAAAGAACTAGAACCCGTAGATGCATAAGTCTCTACTGTTTACAACTGTTTTACTGGTGCTTACATCGGCTTTGTCTGCCGGTGAGAAGTATTCCGTTCGGGGTGTTTATGGTTGGGCAACAAGTAAAGATTTGGGTGATATTGTACTTAGCGGTAAGCTCTCTCCTGATTTTAAAGAGTATAAGGTCTACTCAGTAGACGGCGGTTATCTGCTTTGGGAAAATATAAATGAGTGGCCTTTGGATATTTATGCTAAAGGGGGTCTTTTTATAAGGAAGATAACTTTGGCAATACATACGGAGGAGATATCTATCTCAAAGCCTTTTGGAATTTTGATTTCTGGAAAAATCGTGTTCGTTTGGGGTTTGGAGAAGGAGTCTCTTATACGACAAAGCTGCTTAAAATTGAAGAACTTGATGCTATAGAAAAAGATTCTCCGACTTCCAAATTTTTAAATTATTTGGATATCAGCCTGGATTTCGATCTTGGGAAACTTGTCCGTGTCAAATCATTAGAGGAATTTTATGTCGGCGTACTTATAAAACACCGTTCAGGGGTCTTTGGACTCTATAATGGTGTGCATGGCGGTTCAAATTATAACTCTCTTTATT
>VCAX01000128.1 GCA_013607665.1 Campylobacterota bacterium
AAAGTTGAGTAATAAAGTGAAATTACATCCAGGTGGAAGCTCTTTTGATGAATCAAAGTATTTTAATGAAGAAGAACAAAAGGTATTAATTGAACACTATAGTAGAATTTTGGGAACATTGGGGTTTTGGAAAAACCAAGCTTTAAAATTTAAACGATTTCATTACTATGTTTTGTGCTGGACTATTCCATCATCTGTTTTAATCCCAATAATTACTCAAGTTATATCTGAAGATAATGGTTCAAAAATATTTTTAACAGTAATATCATCAATGACAGCAATATTGTTAGCATTTCATCGTGGATTAAAAGTAGAAGATAATTATAAATCATATAGACATGGAGAATCTGAGTTTTTTGACACTTATCGTCGCTTACTTGACAGACCTGAATCCTTTGGAAAAACTAAAAAAGAGCAAATTAATACATATTTTATAGAAACGGAATCAATTCGTCGTTATGTAAGAAATGCTGAAACGGATAATTTAGCAACTATGGATGAAGCTAAGAAAAAATATGAATCTATGCAAAGTGGTAATAGTTGATTTGATAGTGTCTTTTTTAGGTATTCTATAAAACAATTAGAAGCACGAAAGATTTAATGCTTTACAGATAACAATATTAAGCTACCGAACATAATCGTTCAGTAAGACACTGATTGAACGATTGTGTAAAATTTTGTAATTATATCGAAAAAAGAGACCGTAAAATAAACTCTGTAAACCTACCCCTTATCCATTAATCACTTTGTATATTTTGACATAATTTCGCTGAAAAATATACAAAGTTGAAGAATAAATTTCACTCCAATTTCTTATGCTCGTGCGATTCCATTTCTCTTATTGCTCCTGAGTAGTAGATACACATTGTACGCACGCACTCCATTTGGCCACCCCGCGCGCAACTACTTGGCCAGTACACGCATCAACACTTGGCCACCTCACGCATCGTATAAGTAGCCACAACTTATTGTCTATGCGTGTGTAAGCTTGAGTTAAGCTAAAGGATATTCTTCAATAATATAATGCATCTAATTTAAAAAATAAGGTGTGAAAATGAGGAGAGTATCTATGAGTAAAATAAAAGAGGTGTTGCGATTAAAATATCTCAACCAACTATCAAACAGACAGATTCAAACTATGACTGGAATTTCCAGAAATAGTGTCGCCAACTATATAAAGAGTTTTATTGAATTAGATTCCACACTTGATGAAGTTCTTGAGTTGAGTGATAATGAGTTAGCACAACTATTTGTTAAAAACACACCAAAGACACAAACTGCCAAAAAAGTAATTATTGAACATCCAGACTGGAACGAAGTAAGAATTGAGCTTTCTCGTAAAGGGATGACAAGGCTTCTCTTATGGGAAGAGCTTAAAGAGAAGAATCCCAACCTCTATGGACATAGCCAATTTAATCGCTATTATGCAGCATTTTTGAAAAAACTTAATCCATCTATGCGACAAGTTCACTATAGCGGAGATAAACTCTTTATTGACTACAGTGGTGTAACAGTAGCTATTGTAAACCAAATAACTGGAGAAATAACTAAAGCTCAAATATTCGTAACTGTTCTAGGCGCAAGTGGATTAACATTTGTACACGCTACTAGTACTCAGTCCACAAAGCACTTTATAGAATCTCACATTCAAGCCTTTAACTTCTACGGTGGTGTTCCAAACATCCTTGTTCCTGATAATCTCAAAGCAGCAGTAATCTCACATAAAAAAGGTGTTGTCAGATTAAATGACAGCTACAAAGATATGGCAGTACATTATGGTGTAGCAGTAGAACCTGCAAGACCATATAAACCACAAGATAAGTCAAAGGTAGAACTCGGTGTAAAAGCTATTCAACGATGGATTCTAATGAAACTCCGCCATCACACATTTTTTAGTGTAGATGAGTTAAATCAGCAAATATATTTACTTCTTGATGGTTACAATAATAAAGTCATACGACGCT
>VCAX01000129.1 GCA_013607665.1 Campylobacterota bacterium
GGTGTTCTCAAAGAAGCCTTCAACCGCAGTAATGGAGTAAAGGGCACCTTTATGGCTGCCATGCTTCTCTATTTTCTTATCCAGTTCGTTATCGCCTTTATTCTACTGCTAATCATACCGCAGATAACAGACTATCTTAACTTAGTCCTTACTATTCTCACCCTTCCTATTGCAGTGGGTATTATTATACTCGGTATTTCACGAGCAAGGGGTGAGGAGATCACTTACAAACAGATATTTTCCTATTTTGGAAGCTACCCATTTTTACTTTTAGGCTATATTCTTGTCACACTTTTTACTGTTTTAGGATTTTTAGCATTCATTATTCCCGGTATCTACCTCTCTATTGCCTATATCTACACACTACCGCTCATCGCCGATAAGAATATAAGTGTCTGGAACGCTATGGAGCTCTCACGCAAGACAGTGACACACCAATGGTTTCGATTTTTTGGACTTGGTATCGTTTCATTTTTCTTCATTCTTATCTCAGCCATTCCATTTGGAATCGGACTGATCTGGAGTATTCCTACCGTTTACATCGCCTATGGACTGCTTTATCATAGACTCTTTGATGAGGAACTTGATGAAGAAGTAGAAGAAGCAGTACTTATAAGCGAAGACTAACCATCTCTTTTAGTGGTCTTACGCTTTTTCTTTGCACTCTTTAAAGATTTGGCAGTCACTTTTGGGGCTGCTTTTTTCTTCACGAATTTTTTTGCTTCTTTTTTATGCTCAGCTTTGAGCTTCACTTCATCGATATCTTTACGGCGAATATTTGGATCGGGTTCAAAACCTTCTACTGTCTCTTTTGGTATCTTTTGACCGATGAGCTTCTCTATCTCTTTAATATCATACTTTTCATAGATATCTATTAGCGTAATCGCTTCTCCTTCACGTCCTACACGGCCTGTTCGCCCTACTCTATGCACATAATCCTCAGGAACACTCGGCAGTTCATAATTGATGACATACGGCAACTCTTCAATGTCAAGTCCGCGCGAGGCAATATCTGTTGCAACAAGCACACGAAATTTTCCCTCTTTGAACTGTGTGAGTGTTTTGAGACGGTTTGCCTTTGTTTTATCACCATGAATCACACCCACTTTAAGCCCATCTTTTTTCAACTCCTCTGCAAGTTCATCGGCACTTACTTTTGTTCGCGTGAAGACAAGCACCTGCTCAAAGTTGCGTGAGCCTATAATGTAAGCCAAAAGTTCCGCTTTTCTTGCGGTATCTACCTGATAGGCTATCTGATTGATCGTATCGACCGTTGTATTTTTCTTCGCTGTTTCAATAAAAGCCGGTTTCGTCAAGATAAGTTTGGAGAGTTTTCGCACTTTATCTGAAAAAGTTGCAGAAAAAAGGAGTGTCTGATGACGTTTTGGCAGCAGAGGATGAATTTTTCTAATATCTTTTGTAAAACCCATATCAAGCATTCTATCTGCCTCATCAAGTACAAAGATCTCTACATCTTTAAGTGAAAGTCCATTTTCAATGTGCTCCAAGAGCCTTCCAGGCGTTGCGATGATGATCTCGGTACCACTTTTAAGCCGTGCACGCTGTTTTTGCAAATCTTTTCCACCTACTAAGATATCACTCTTTATCTTCATATATTTTGCATAATTTTTAATATCTTCATGTATCTGAATGGAGAGTTCTCTTGTTGGCGAGAGAATGACAGCACGCACACCTTTACCCTCTATGGGCTTTCGCAAGCGTTGCAGTATCGGCAATGCAAAAGCCGCTGTTTTCCCAGTCCCCGTTTGTGCAGTTGCAAAAATATCTTTTTTTTGTAAAACTAAAGGAATCGCTCTTGTTTGTATGATTGTCGGCTCACTGTAGCCTAATTCTTCCACAGCATCAAGCAGAGGCTTGAATACTCCTAGTTTTTCAAATGACATTATCTATCTTCTCTCTTTTTATACTATTATTTTGCTATTATTTTAACATAA
>VCAX01000012.1 GCA_013607665.1 Campylobacterota bacterium
ATAATTTTCTTGCATCTATTTTTTCCATGCAATATTATATCATAATTCAGATTATTTGTTGGTGGAGTAATAAAATAAAAGATGATGTATATATTTTACCTCGACAATCAATAAATTGGTTAAAATTCAAAGAACAAAAGTTTAAAAATATATCATCTACTATTGAAAATATTTCAAAATAACCCTATCTTAACCCAGCAACAATTCCCATAAATAGCCAGCTTAAAGCTATTTTCTTTCCATTCAAGCTTCGCCATCTCTTTTGCATAACAGAGTGGCTCAATTTTGGATTATTTCAGTTTTACACATAAAATTCACAAAAATTACACAAAAAAATTTTTGCAAAAGAGATGGCGAAGCAGCATCCCTAACCTCACTTTTTTTCGTAAAGTTTATAATAGTACTTACATAAACTGTTCGGTGCATTAAATGATATTAACAATTTTTTAGCTTTATGGCTGCATGTGCACGTTTGCACATTTATACTCTACCCTACTAACACAAGTGTTACTGACAGTTGCTGTAACGAGTCGTTTCGTGCTTTGCTCTCGCAAAACGAAAAGCACATTTTTGAATTTGACTGCTTGATAGAAAAAATCCTTCCAGGATTGTTTTATATAGTAAGTGAAAACTTACAAAAATAATTCACAAAAAAGGATTTACAAATGGGTACAAAAATAGATTACACAAAAAGAGCTGCCAAGACTCTTGAATTAACATTAGATGAAACGCACGAACTTGTTAAAAGATTGCACGGGCACTATAAAAAATTTGGTATTGATAGAGATCAAATAGAAAAATCTTTTTTCATCTTACAACAAATTTATGATAGAAAAGAACAAATCAAATTACAAACCACTGCCCCGCTATTAGGGTTTAAGCATAAAGGTATTGAGCTATATCGTGGACTTATTGTCAAACTGCATAAACAAGGATTAAGCACTCACGAAATTCACAAAAAAATCGGAAGAAAAAAAGATGCTCCGTCACAAAGCACAATAAAGCGATATATTAAAGCTCTTAAAGAATGGAGTGCAAATCATGGCTAATTTAAAAGGTGGCAGTTTTGAAAAGCAAATAAGAGATGCAAACTTTCGTCTTGCAGCTTTTAAAGAGAAGCGAAATGGTACAAACTCCAATAGAACTCACTCTAATGCTTTACGAATAAAAAGAGATGGATATTTTAAAGACTTCAAAGAGTTTGCAGAAGAACAGGAACTCGAGGGAAAATTAAATGAGTTGATGAGAGAAGAACGAATGAGCGAGTTTTTAGAACAACGACTGCAAAGCATCAATTCTTTTTCAGCACAGGAAGACTATATTCGTGGATGGTCAGGGCTTGTTCAAGGTTTACAGCAAAGCAATATCTCAATAGACTTAGATGTTGGCTTTTTTAGTGAACAAGTCTCTATCTATAAAGAGGAAGCAATTGAGAGAGGTGAAACCTTTGGAGAGCCAAAGGGCAGTTAACAACTTCATATCATCCCACAGAAGTGGTACAGGAACTCAACCACCCACTTGGTTAATTTGTCAGTAAAGAGATAAATCATCATCGCATTCAAATAACAGAGTATTATCTCGCAAAATTTTCTTGACTATAGAAAGAAAATAGAGTAAAATCAGTGTATTAAATTTAGTCACAAAATTTGTGCACAAAACTCTTTGATACTCAATTAAGAGCCCTTTTTTAGGGGTTTATGAGACAATGGTGACCCTCTCCTTGGGGTCACCACTTTTTTTACCCTTCATTTAATTTTTCAACTACAATCTTATTAACAACTTGTGGATTTGCTTTTCCTTGTGTTGCTTTGAGTACTTGACCGACAAAAAAGCCTAAGAGTTTTTTATTTCCCGCTCTAAATTTTTCTACATTATCAGGATTTTTTTCAATGATATCTGCAACAATAGGTGCAATTACTGCAGGATCACTGATCTGCACAAGTCCCCTGCTCTCTATGATCTCTTTTGGGTCTTCGCCGCTTTCATTCATTGTCTCAAAAACTTCTTTTGCAATTTTTGTTGATATTGTTGCATCATCTATCATTGCTGCAAGCTGGGCTATCTGTTTTGGTTGAAATTTCAGCTCTGCAATCTCTTTTTGTTTGAGCTCTCGTGCCACTTCATTTGTGACTATATTGGCAATATTTACAGGAGTGCTGTGTTCTTTGAGTGCTTCTTCTTCAAAGAATGAAGAGAGTTTTTCATCACGTGCAAGTGTATTGGCTACTTCACTATTGAGCTTTAACTCTTGCGTGTATCTATCAAAAAGGGCTTGCTGTGCTTCATTCATTGGTGCGACTTCACCATCAATTTGTACTTTTTTTGCCTCGGTTGTTTTACTTCTTCCTCGTCTCTCTTTTGTCGTTTTTTTACCCCAAGAGTCTTTTAATCCTACTATTTTATTAAATATAGGCTTCTCATCGCTGTAATCTTGTGGCTCAGCATAAAAATAGCCTTGTCGCTCAAACTGAAAACGCTCATCAGGTCTCTCTGTTATGACAGCTGGTTCAATAAAGGCATTTTTTATAATTTTTAAAGAATCAGGATTAAGATCTTCTATGCCTTCAGGTGCTTCACTCTTAAAAAGTCTGTCGTAGAGTCTTACTTCTACTTGCTTAGCATCTGCAACACTTACCCAGTGAATCGCACTTTTTACTTTAATACCACTTCTGTCCTCTCCACTTTTTGAATCAGGATAATACTCCGCTTTAATTTCCACAATGTTTCCACTGTCATCTTTTACGACCTCTTTACATTTGATAATGTAGGCATATTTCAGCCGAACAGGCTGCTCTGGTGTGAGTCTGAAATAGCCTTTTGGAGGATTTTCACTGAAGTCATCACGTTCTATATATATCTCTTTTGAAAAAGGCATCTTTCTTGATCCCTCTTTTGCAATATCAGCCGGATAGTAAGAGGCGTCTATCTCCTCTTTACCTTCGTAGTTCTCAATCGTCACTTTGACTGGATCGAGCACACACATCACACGCGGTACTTTAGTGTTGAGATCATCTCGAATACAGAATTCCAGCTGCACAACATCGACAACGGAGTTTGCCTTTGCAATACCAATCTGATCACAAAAAGTCAAAATTGACTCTGGAGTATATCCTCTTCTTCTATACCCGGCAATCGTTGGCAGACGCGGATCATCCCATCCATTGACATAGCCGCCTTCAACGAGTTCTAGGAGTTTCCTTTTACTCATTACAGTATAGTTGATGTTTAAGCGTGCAAATTCATACTGATAAGGACGCGGTGGTTTGAGTTCTAAAGTATCGAGCACCCAGTCATAGATCTCACGGTTGTTTTCAAACTCCAAAGTACAAAGAGAGTGCGTAATGCCTTCAATATAGTCTGAAAGGCAGTGTGCAAAGTCATACATCGGGTAGATTGCCCACGCATCCCCTGCTCTAAAATGTGCTACATTTCTAATACGATATAAAAGTGGGTCGCGCATTTTCATATTGGCTGCTGCCATATCGATTTTTGCGCGCAGTACATGCTCACCGTCTTGAAATTCGCCCTTTTTCATTCTCTCAAAAAGCTCTAAATTCTCCTCCACGCTACGATTGGCATATTTACTGCGCTTGCCTGCTTCTGTTACAGTCCCACGCAGCTGGCGCATCTCATCTTCACTAACACTATCTACATACGCTTTACCTTTTTTGATGAGTTCTATAGCATACGCATAGAGTTGTGAGAAGTAGTCAGAGGTATAACGGACATTTCCATCCCATGTAAAGCCAAGCCATCTTACGGCATCTTCAAGTGCTTCAACATACTTTGTATCTTCTTTTGTCGGATTGGTGTCATCCATTCTTAAATTACAGCGACCATTGTAATCACGTGCAATCCCAAAGTTTATGGAGATGGATTTTGCATGGCCGATGTGAGGAAAGCCATTTGGCTCCGGTGGAAACCGTGCAACTATCTCTTTATATTTACCTGACTTTAAATCATTTTCAACTATTGTTCGTAAAAAATCTTTTTTCTTGCTCATTATTTTATTAAACCTTTTTAGGTACGTAATTTATGTAGGATATTCTAGCCTATAATTAATCAAAACTTTGTTAAAATTACAAAAAAAATTTAGGAATTTCAATGCTGAGATTTGCGTTTGTCCCAAGTGGTGATATGAACCTTAATGAGCTGCGTCTTGCGCTTGTTAATTTTATTGTATCACAACAAAAAAATGAAGATTTTCTAGTGCGCATAGATGATATAGAAAAAAACAAAATAGTAGAGACAAAAGACCAAGAGAGTGTTGGGATTTTAGATCTTTTTGGTATAAAATACTCGCAAGTTGTGCATCAAAGCCAATATATCCGCTTTCACTCAGCTATGGCACTACAACTATTGCATGAAAAAAAGGCGTTTTCCTGTTTTTGCTCTGATGAGTGGCTTCAAAAGAAGCAAGAGGAGGCAAAAGTTGCAAACAAACCCTACCGCTATGATGACGCCTGCCGTAATCTACCCGCAGAGCTTGTCATTGACAATACAGCTCCTTTTAGTGTAAGAATTGTCAGTCCAGACAATACAGATGATGATATAGATAGTTTTGTCATTCTCCATAGAGACAAAACACCGACACACACTTTTGCGACTGCCGTGGATGATATGCTAAGCGATATATCTATGGTAATTCGCAGAGAAAATGAGCTGCGTGAGACACAAAAAGAGGTGCATATTCGTAATTCCCTCGGTTATGATAAAACTGTAGAGTATGCATATCTCTCAGATATTAAAAATGCAGAAAATATTGCTGTTAAGGCTCTTTTGGAGGAAGGATATCTACCTGAAGCAATTTCAAATTATTTAATATCAACTTTCTTGGAGACACAAAATGAGCTTTTTACGCTGCAAGAAGCAATAGCGTGGTTTTCACTTGAGAACATCATGACCTCCCCTGCTTCATTTGATATGCAAAAATTAAAAGATATCAATCAAAAGTATCTTAAAAAAATGGATGCTCGAGAGCTCTCTCGTTTTGTCGGTTTTGCCGATGCCGAGATTGGAAAGCTGGCAAAACTCTACGCGAATGAACTCTGCACAACAAAAGAACTCAAAAGCAAAATAGAACCGATTTTTCAAGAGAGAGAAATTCCATCAGCCTATAAAGAGTCTGCAGCGCTTATTCAGCAAGCGCTTAAAGATGCACCTCATTTTGCAGAGTATGAAGCATTTAAAAGTTATATGTTAGAAAAAACAGGTTTACAAGAAAAAGATTTTACAAATACACTGCGTATTTTGCTCACGGCTTCAGAAGAAGGTCCTGACATTGCAGCAGTTTATGCATGTTTAAAAAATTATATTGAGGAGATTATAAAATGATTGTAGATATTATTCAAGGAGTTGGCGGGATTGTCATTAGCCTTATAAATGTATATATTTGGGTGATTATTATCGCTGCACTGCTGAGTTTTGTCAATCCAGATCCATACAATCCAATTGTACAGTTTCTCTACAGAGTAACAGAACCGGCCTATGCTTTTGTCAGAAGATTTATGCCGACAACAATGAATGGACTAGATTTTGCACCGCTTATTATCATTATTGGCTTACAGGTTATAATGGTTATTCTCTCTTCTTTACTAAGAGCTATCTAAGCTCTATTTATCTTTTACAAACTCTACAGTAGCACTTGCTGCACTGTTTGAGTTGATACGTAACTTCAAAACATTCCCCTGCTTTTTAAATCCCACTAAGTAGTATTTGCTCCATGGAGCAGAAAAAGATGTTAAATAGGAAAACTCATTTTGGGCAGGAAGTTCCTCACGCAGTAAAGATGGTTCACCGTTTAATGTGAAGCTTACAGTCGCATTTTTATCTTTCATATAGTAGTAGACATAAAAATATTCATTCTCTTTGTAGCGTTTTGGCAAAACCTTATTGAGATAGATCACATTGACTAGACCTGCAATTTTATCGCCCTGTTTGATCTTTAGACTCTCAATACTATCTTCACTTAACTCTTTTGTTGCACTTAAATTAAAATTATCAAAAGCATTTTTATCGGCACAGTTGTTAAGCAAAAGCGTTAAAAATAAAATAATTAAGAAAGTTTTCATTTTCACCCTTAATTTTTAGATGAAATTATATCTTATTAAACTCTTCTTTTGTATAATCACCTAAAATTAAACAACAGAGTTTTCATTTGAACAAAAGATTAGCAGTTGCATTTACAGGACCATCCAATAGCGGTAAGACTACTTTAATACTCAAAGTTGCACGAAAACTAATACATGAACATCAAAAAGAGGTCGCCATCATTAAGCATGATCCAAAAGACAAGGCTCGCTTTGATGTTGAGAGGAAAGACAGTTACAAATTTAGTGACACAGGTGCAGAGGTTATAGTTACATCACCAAATCGCACGACATATTTTTCCAACAGACGCTCTGAACTTGACGATATGATCCGTCTTTTTGACAAGTTTGATATTTTGCTGGTAGAGGGGCTTAAAAACCTTCCTCTGCCTCGCATTAGTGTATTTCGTGATTCCATTGACAAGGATTACTTTCCTTATATGAATGCACTTGCAGTCGATGAGAGTGTGAATCTCTCAAAATATGCACTCCCTCAAGATGTAGATCTGCTTGATTTAAATGATGCGGATGCAGTAATACAATGGATATTTAAAAACGCAAAGGAAGTATAAAAAATGGATAAAATATTTGAAGCGATACAAATCAGTGCAAAAAGAATTAAAACAGCCATAGATGTGAAAGATATAGGCTATTCTCAGCAAGAAAACTCCTCTGGAGAGACACAGTTGGAGCTTGACATAAAATGCGATATGATCATAGCCGAAGAGTTCTCTCGTGTAAACACGATAAACACTATCTCTTCAGAAGAGAAAGAGCATGCTGAAGTGCTTCATAAAGATGGAGACTATTTCATCTCTTATGACCCGCTCGATGGTTCCTCTCTTATCGATGTAAATTTGAGTGTCGGCTCTATTTTTGGCATCTATAAAGGTGATTTTGGTGCGCAGAATATGGTTGCAGCCTGTTATGTGGTTTATGGTCCTCGTGTTGAGATGGTTTTTGCACACAATAAAGTAAAACTTTATCTGCTGCAAGCAGGTGATTTTGAGTTTATTAAAGAGATTCGCCTTGCTGAAAAAGGCAAACTTATGGCTCCGGGCGGTACACAGCAAAATTGGGAGAGCTATCATAGAGCGATGATAGACGGTTTCTTTGCTGAAGGTTACAGACTGCGTTACTCCGGTGGAATGGTTCCAGATCTGCATCAAATACTGCTCAAAGGCGGCGGTCTCTTTAGCTATCCTGCTACAAGTGATAAACCGGAGGGTAAATTGCGTCGTCTTTTTGAAGTATTTCCTTTTGCCTTTGTCTATGAAAAAGCAGGCGGTATTGCAATAAACGGTCACGAGAGACTACTTGAGCTTACTTATGCACACCTGCATGACACATCACCATGCTTTTTCGGATCAAAATACGAAGTTGAACGTGTAAAAGAGGTCTATGCAAAAAATGCATAACAAAGAAAAAGACAAGTTTGAACTCTATCTCGATGAAATGATCAAAAAAGTACAGGCTTGTCAGAGTGAGAAAAATCATCAAAGTTGCTCCAAATGTGAACGCTACATTGGATGCGAACTTAGAGATGAATATGTAAAAGCGGTTTACAACAGTATGTCAAAAGGCGATACTGGTGGATTTGAATTTTAAAAAGAAGGACTAAAAATTGAGTAAATATATAACAACACCTATCTATTATGTTAACGGGGAGGCTCACATTGGGCATGCATACACTACCTTCATTGCAGATACTATGGCGCGATACGAAAGACTCAAAGGTGAAGATACTTTTTTCTTGACCGGAACAGATGAGCATGGACAAAAGATAGAAGAGTCAGCAGCAAAAGCGGGTAAACCAACGCAAGAGTTTGCAGATGAGATCAGTGCTACTTTTAAAAATCTTTGGGATGAGTTTGATATCAGCTATGACAAATTCATCCGCACAACAGATACAGAGCATATGAAAGGTGTGCAAAAAGCTTTTGAAGTAATGTTTGCAAAAGGCGATATCTATAAAGATTTTTATGAGGGACACTACTGCGTGAGCTGTGAAACATTCTTTCCTGAAACTCAGCTTGTAGATGGCGAATTTTGTCCTGATTGCGGGCGCAGTACAAGTGTTGTGAAAGAGGAAAGCTACTTCTTTAAACTCTCAAAATATCAAGACAAACTTTTAGAGCATTACAAAAACAATCCTGAGTTCATTATGCCAAAATCACGTGCCAATGAAGTGATCAACTTTGTAGAGGGCGGTTTGCGTGATCTCTCTGTAACACGCACCTCTTTTAGCTGGGGTGTGAAGATGCCTGCAAGCATCAATGATGACAAACATGTTATGTATGTTTGGCTTGATGCACTGCTTAACTATGTTACAGCTCTTGGATATGGCTCTGATGAGAAGCTGATGCACTATTGGCCTGCTGATGTCCATTTTGTCGGAAAAGATATTTTACGTTTTCATGCCATCTATTGGCCTGCGTTTTTAATGAGTCTCGACCTGCCGCTTCCTAAGCACATTGGTGCGCATGGATGGTGGACACGTGACGGCGAGAAGATGAGTAAATCAAAAGGCAATGCTGTCTCTCCTAAAGAGGTGGCAAATGCTTACGGTGTTGAAAATCTTCGCTATTTTATGCTGCGTGAGGTTCCTTTTGGGCAGGATGGTGATTTTTCTCAACGTGCTTTTATAGATAGAATAAACTCTGAACTCTCAAATGATCTTGGAAATCTTCTTAACCGTATCATAGGTATGAGCGGCAAATACAGTAATTTTGTTATTGACTCTAAAGATGTGCAGAAATATCATACAAAAGAGCTAGAGAAGATGAACGCTGTTCTTGACTCTCTTGATGATTTCATGGAAAATCTACAAACGCACAGATACCTTGAAGAGCTCTGGAAACTTTTTGCGATTGGTAACGGTGTGATCCAAGAGTATGAACCTTGGGTAAAAATGAAAAACAACCAAGAAGATGAAGCGCTTGCAACTGTTGCTGTTGTTGCAAACATTTTGGCAAAAGCGGCGGTAATGCTCCACCCTGTCATGCCTGAGACAACAAAAATAATTGCCGACGCACTCTCATTTGAGATAGATAATATCAGCTACAAAGAGCTTATTTTGGAGAAAAAACTTCTCAAATTATTTAATATTAAAAAAGTTCCGCCACTTTTTCCACGTGTTGAAGAGCCTTTAATGGCTGAAGCACCAAAAGCAGAACCAAATCCTCCAAAAGCTGAGAAAAAAGAGGAAAAAGCAACACAAAATGAAGACAATCTCATTGAAATCGGGCAATTTTTTGAGACATCACTCAAGGTTGGTACTGTTGTAGAGGCCGAAGAAGTACCAAAAAGTAAAAAACTGCTCAAACTCCAGGTTAATTTAGGTGAAGAAAAGCCGCGTCAAGTTGTAGCGGGAATCAAAGAGTTCTACTCTCCTGAAGAGTTAAAAGGTACACAAGTATGTGTCGTAGCAAATCTCAAACCTGCCAAGTTAATGGGGATGATAAGTGAAGGAATGCTTCTTGCTGCTAAGGATGAAGACGGTTTGTGTTTAGTACGACCGGAAAAACCTAAAAAAGCAGGCACACCTATTGGATGAGACTTGAAAATATTCTAGCACTTACGCATGGAGAGCTGATAAACTCTCCGTTTGTAAATAGTTTTGAAAATATTGTTTTTGAAGCAAAAGCGGTACGAAGAGGCGATCTTTTTTTCGCTTTTGATGAGACAATGATAGAAGATGCTATACTCAATGGTGCTTACGGTGTTGTTTTTGACAAGCCGACACAGATCAGTGACAGCGAAATTGCATGGATCAAGGTAAAAGATCTCCAAGAAGCTCTTAAAAGAATATTGCGCTTTCTTTTAATAGATAAAGAGATAGAAGTCTATGAGTGCGATGAGATCATACTCAAACTTGCCCTGCAGGTTGTGACAGAACCAAATTTTATAGCGCTCCATGGCGATATAAAAACACTCTATAAAACACTCAGTTCTTTAGAAAACAAAGCAAATATCCTTTTCTCCCCTGCTCTTACATCCAGTGATATTTTCACAAACATAAAAAAATTGCCGCATAGTTGCAATGAAAATATAAATATAATAGAACAGACTCTTTTTGAGACCTCTTTTATATATGACAATATTTTTTATGAAAGGCAGCTTATCTCTCCTTTTTTTATGCCCTACCTCGAGCAACTGCTGCATCTCTTTAAAGTGCTTAAAATCAATTTTCGATTGCGCAAATTCACGCCGATCGATCATTTTGAGGCTGTATTTACAAACAACAACTTTGAGATCAAGGAGTTTGGAACAAGCGATAAAGTACTTATATTTGAAAAAAACAGTGCCTTTATACAAAAAGAGATAGCATTCCTGCAAAAGCAGGCTACGTGGGCGAATATTCTTTATGTAATCCCTCATACAGCCTTTGACAAACTCGATGAAGCAATGCAAGCAAATCAAAATATTCTGACATATAAGAGTGAAAATGAGATTAAAAATCTTCTAAGAGCACATAACTTTCATTTTGCTCTTATTGTTGGGGTTGACAAATCCATACTCACAAAACCATTGGTCAAACAGACGCAGATCTCTTTGTTTGACTTCTCGTAAAAAGGAAGAGAAATGAACCGTAGAGACTTTTTAGCAACGGCAACAACAGCCTCGGCAGCTTTGGCACTTGCAGGATGTAATGAAAACAATCGAAAAGCAATTGATTACTCCAAGCACCCTAAAAAGAGTGAAGATATTAAGCGTGTCAATATCAACAGAAATAAAAAAACTGTTATTAAGCTTGCAACAAGCTGGCCGGCACACTTCCCTATTATGGGAACCGGTGTAGAAAAATTTGCACAGCGTGTAAAAGCGATAAGCGGCGGCTCCTTAGAGATCAAGATCTATGCCAAGAATGTACTTGTTCCAGCGCTCGCTGTCTTTGATGCCTGTTCTAGCGGTCAGATAGATGCTTTTCACTCCGGCCCATACTATTGGAAAGGGGGAAACTCTGCTTTTTCACTCTTTAGCGGTCTCCCTTTTGGTTTTACAGCTGAAGAGGTCAATTCATGGATGCTCTATGGTGGCGGTCTTGAGCTCTGGCGTGAGCAGTATGCAAAGTACAACCTCTTCCCTTTTCTTGGTGGCAATACAAACATTCAAATGGGCGGATGGTTTAGAAAACCCATTCAATCACTTGCGGACATGCAAGGTTTAAAAATGCGTATTCCCGGTCTTGGCGGCGAAGTATTTGCTAAAATGGGAGTCAATCCTATTCTTTTACCTGCTGGAGAGATCTATACTTCTTTGGAGCGCGGAGTAATTGATGCGACCAAATGGGTAGGCCCTGCCCTTGATATTAAGATGGGATTTTACAAAGTAGCACCTTACTATTACTCTGGATGGCATGAACCTGGCTCTGTTCTTGAACTTACTTTTAACAAACACTCCTGGAGTAAGCTCTGTAGCGAGCATCAGGCTATGATAGAGGTAGCAAGCAGTGAAATGAACTCTAATATGACCTATGAGTTTCATGCCCAAAACATTCATGCCTTGCAAAAACTTAAATCACTCGATGTAAAACTTGCACAGTTCCCTGATGATGTAACAAAGGCAGGAAAAAAAGCATTGCGTGAGGTCATCTCTGAACTCAGTGCGCAAAACAAAGATTTTGCACTGGTTTATATAATTCGATTCATGAATATCTAGAGCTCTCAAAAGCCTGGAGCGATGTTAGTTTAGGATATTTTCTCAATATTAGATAATCACTGTTAGCCAAAAGATAGTATTATTCACATAAAAGATTTATGGTGAATGAATGAGAACAGTTTTATTAATTTTTTTATTTACACAGAACTTGCTTTTTGCCTCTGCTGCAGGAATTTTGCTTGATGCGAACAGCTCTGCACCTATCGCAAATGCCATAGTCAGTGACTCTTTGCATGATGTGAGAAGTGATGCCAACGGCTCTTTTTCCATCGATTCCAATGAAACACTTTTTCATGTCAAGGCATATGGCTATCGACCTTACACTTTTCGCGCAGACAGCAATCAAACTACACATTATTTGCCACCCATTAAGGTAAAGGCCCTCTATTTGACATTTTGGGGAGCAAGTAACAACTCTAAAACACTTAAAAACATCCTCGCACTTATTGAGCAGACCGAGGCTAATGCCGTTGTTGTCGATGTAAAAAATGAGTATGGCAGCACACAGTTTTGGACAAGTTTCGCGCAGGCCAATGCCTATGGAGCACATCTCAAAAGAACCAATAGAGATATCAAGAAGTTCATACAAACCATGAAAACAAGGAATATCTATACAATTGCGAGAATTGTCACCTTTAAAGATGAGCTCCAAGCATCTAACAATCCGGATTATGCCATAAAAAAAGATGATGCAAATCAGACTATTTGGCGTAATCATGACAATATGGCATGGGTAGATCCTTTTGACAAGCGTGCGCATGACTATACCATCAGTATAGCTGAAGAGGCCGCTAAAGTTGGTTACGATGAGATCAATTTTGACTATATCCGCTTTCCGGCAAAAACAGGACTGCTATACTCTAAAAAAAGTACGCAAAAAAGCCGTATAAAAGCGATAGAGAGCTTTTTAGATGAGGCAAAGACAAGACTGAGAAAATATGGAGTTTTTATCTCCGTTGATACCTATGGCAATATCTGCTGGGCAAAAGATGACAACGGCATCGGGCAAACCGTGAAATCTCTTGCTGCTCACGCAGACTACCTTGCACCAATGCTCTATCCATCAGGATTTTCCAGTGGTTCTTTTTATTTTAAATACCCATCTGAGCATCCTTATGAAGTTGTTTACAGAAGTGTCAAAACCATTCAAGACAGAATTCCAAGCACTCGCGTACGACCATGGCTGCAATATTTTCGGGACTATACACACAGAAAAAAAGAGTACAAAAGAGATGAGATACAAGCACAAATACGAGCTACTGAAGATGTAGGTATAAATGGCTGGATGATGTGGTCGCCCTCAAGCAAATACTCTCTTGAGTGTTTAGGTGATAACAGCTACTGCTTTTAAACGCTTTCGTATCTGCTTCGAATTTGGAAGATACTGTTCTACTAAGTTATGAAACTCTTTCGAGTGATTCATATGCACAAGATGCGCAAGCTCATGGATGACGACATAACGTATGAGCTCTTTGTCAAGCTTCATCAGCTCACTATTAAGCGTTATGACTCTTTTTACACTGCAACTCCCCCACTTGCTTCGCATTTTTCTAAATTTTAAAGCTGAAAATTCAAGCTGCATAATGGCAGCATATTTTTGGATCTCTGGCGTGAGATAGCTTTTTGCGGCTTCTTTATAGAAATCATTGTAGGCTTTTTGGATATTTTGCGGTGTAGGCACTTTTATTTTATGAAGTATTTTACGTAAAAGTGTTGCTTCTTCGCTGTCAATACTCAAAATTTCTCCAAAAAGCAGTACTTCATCTTCTAAGTTGACACACAAAGGCTTTCTTAGAGCATTTTGCTGCATTTTTTTCGCTATCCAGCCTTGTTTCTCATCCAAAAGAACCTTTACAAACCTTTTTGATTTAAAGGGAGTTTTTACAGTAATGGTACTATCGTGATTTATTCGAATATAGCTGTTTTTCAGTCGAGGATTACAAACAACATCTACTGTATAATCCTTAAAGTCGATTTTAAACGTATGCAACAGGATCCTTGACACCGGCTTTTTCAAAGCCATTCAGTCGCAGTCTACAGCTGTCACACACACCACAGGCTTTCTCTTCATTTTTATAGCAACTCCAAGTAAGTGCAAGTGGAACATCAAGTAAAAGTGCCTCTTTGACTATTTCTGACTTTTTCAAATGTACAAGAGGCATCTTGATTGTGATGTTGGTTTCATCTTTTGTCCCGAGATTAATAGCCTTTTGCATAGCCTCAATATACGCCTCACGACAGTCAGGGTAGCCGCTGCTATCCTCTTCAACAACACCAATAGCAATGACCGCTGCAGCCTCTTTCTCAGCGATTGCAGCTGCCATAGAGAGAAAAATACCATTTCTAAAAGGCACATAGGTGACAGGTACTCCTTCTTCTATACCTCCGGTTGGCACCTCAATGGCACTGTCAGTCAATGCCGATGCACCCAGCTGCTTAAAAAAGTCCAAATCAAGAATATATTTCTCTTTAACATGTAAAGCTTTTGCTATGGCTTCAAAGCACGCCAACTCTTTTTGTTGTGTCCGTTGGTCATAATTAAAATGTACAGCAATGATGTCATATCCTTGCTCCTTCATCATATACGCAGCAAGTGTAGAATCCATACCGCCGCTCATAATACAAACCGCTTTTTTATTTCTTGTTTTCATGCTGTGATTTTAGCATATCTAAATTATTTTTTTAATCTTTTTCAAATATAAATAGCAATACAATAAGATAAGAACAGAAAAAAGGATATTTTATGGAAATTTCTTCAACCACACCAGCAGTACAAAATGATACACAAAGTTCGTCTGCGACACCGTTAAAAAAAGCAATTGATGTTCAAGAAAAACAGATTGAGCAGATAATAGAAAGCGCTCAGGAACAATCAAAGCAAACAACTGCACAAAAAACGGGAATTGGTGGAAATATAAATCTCACAGCCTAATTCAATTCTCTTAACACCTCTCTTTCGCTATAATTCCACTTATGATTGATATTGACAACCAAACAGCATATGCTGTAAATGAAAAACTACTAAATAATATTCTTCTTGATCTCACGCAACAAGAGATTGAGCTGATTGTAACCTCAAATGAACATATACAGGCAATAAACAAAGAGTACAGAGGGATTGACAAGCCAACCGATGTACTGAGTTTTCCCTATGAAGCAATGCCGATGGCACCACTTGGAAGCATTGTTGTCTCTATAGACTATGTTAAGAGAAAAGCTGCAGAGTTTGGACATAGTGAAGATGATGAATTTACTCTTTTGTTTATCCATGGGCTTCTCCATCTACTTGGATACGATCATGAGTGTGACAATGGCGAAATGCGAGCGATGGAAGAAAAACTTATACATAAATTTGGGCTGCCTGAGAGCCTTATTGTAAGAACAGAAGGATAATAATGGACTATATTATATTTTTAGCTGCTATGGCTGCACTGATTTACGGTGCAGATTTCATTATTAAAGAGAGTGAACGAATTGCACTGCATTTTGACATTTCACACTTTGTCATCGGTGCAACACTTATAGCATTTGGAACATCCCTGCCGGAGATGGCTGCATCCATGGTGGCTGCATACCATGGAAAAAGTGATATGGCTGTTGCCAATGTCGTTGGAAGTGTCGTTTTTAATATCACACTTGTTCTTGGCATCGTTTTTATGATAGCAAAATCTATGAATCCAGAGCGTAACCTCTTTGCAATGGATAGTGCTTGGGTCATTGTTCCGGTTGTCATACTCTACATTATGATTCAAGATGGAGAAATCAGTAGATTTGATGGGATTTTATTTCTACTGATGATGGTTTCGTATCTGATGTTTCTGTTTACAAGCTCCAAAGATGATATAGAGGGTGAAATAGAAGAAGAACTCCAAAAAGAGAAATTTAACTGGCCAAAAAGCATACTCCTGCTTGTAATAGGCTTTGCCTTTACTATCGGTGGCGCAAACTTCGTTGTAGAGAGTGGAACAAACATAGCAAGAAGCCTTGAAGTGAGCGAATGGATCATTGGTCTCTTTCTTATCTCCCTTGGTACTTCCCTGCCAGAACTTGTTGTGTCACTTGTAGCGGTTAAAAAAGACAATGCAGAGATGAGTATTGGTAACATCATTGGATCAAATGTTGCCAATTTTTCAATGGTTTTAGGCGGATCAGCACTTATAAATCCACTACAGATCAATTTAGCAGCAACAAGCTATGACTTTTTGATCCTTGCATCTGCCTCTATCGCACTGCTCTTTATTCTTGCAAATAAAATCTATAATAAAGCAGGCGGTATATTTTTATTGACAATCCTCGCTCTCTTTATAGCACACTCTATTTAGCTATTTTTTTATATACCCAAGTTCTAAGAGCTTGTTGTATATATCTGAAACAATTGCACCTGCTGCATGCCCACCGTGCCCGCCATGTTCTATCATAACAGTTACTATATATTGCGGTTTTTTTGCAGGACCATAGCTTGTGAACCATGCGTGAGAACGGTTATAGTAGGAGAGCTCATGCTCAAGCTTTCTCTTCTCAATATCCTGCTTGATTCCAATAACCTGTGCGGTACCTGTTTTTCCCGCAATTCTTACTTTTGAATGCAGGTATCCTGTTGCTGTTCCATGTGGAGAATTACAAACCTGATACATTGCTCTACGAATAATAGGGAGTTTCTTTTTCTCTTTTGGCGTTAAAACATCTTCATAGTGTACTTTGTAAGGCTCACTTCCCATATATTTTGCAAAATGCGGAGTAACAAGCTTGCCTGTTGCAACAAGCGCTGTTTCTCTCGCAATTTGCAATGGCGTAACAAGGAAATCACCCTGTCCGATTGACATATTGGCCGTTTCTCCAATGTTCCATGAACGATTATACTTACGAAGCTTCCATCTGCGTGAGGGTACGACACCAATGAACTCGTTTGGCATATCAACACCTGTCTTTGCGCCAAAACCATAACGCTTCAACCCCTGACTCATGGCTTCATTGCCTAAAATCAAGCTTCCTTTGTAAAAATAATCATCACAACTCTCTCGAATCGCTTTTACTATATTTGTATGGCGGTGACCTTGTTCTTTCCAACATCGAAAGGTTCTTCTTGAGATTTTCAAGCTAGAACGACAATCAACACTCCAGTATTCATTGAGTTTGGTCGTAATGTATAAAAGTCCCAACAAAGGTTTAATGGAAGAGCCAGGAGGGTAAAGCCCATGCATGAGCTTATTTGTAAAAGGATGATCTAGACTTGATGACAACTTATTGTACATTTTATAACTCATACCGGAGACAAAAATATTGAGATCATAGTTTGGAAAGCTTCCTGCTGCCAAAATAGAGCCATCAACACTCATAACCACATACGCACCGACTTTTCCAAGAAATAAAGAAGAGATATATTTTTGCAGCTCAATGTCCATACTAAGTGTTAACTTTCTATCCTCTACAGGGCTTTTATAGCTTAACTCTTCTACCTCTTGATTATTGGCATTTACTTTTACTTCACGCTCTCCGGGAATACCCTGCAGATAGTTGTTGTAGTATTTCTCCAATCCAGTTTTTCCTGTGTAACCAATGAGTTCCAGAACCTGATTCTTGTCAATATCTTTTTTATTCGCTCGCGCTACATAACCTATCATATGTGCAGCAATGTTTTTGTAAGGATAGTATCGTTTTGGAGCAGGAACAATTTTTAAATTTTTACGAAGATTCAGTACAGAATAAACAGGCATCATCTCCTCATAGGGAATAAACTGCACTACATCAATAAAATTATGATTATAAAATGAATCTTTCTTTTTGTAGTTTTTAATGATCTTTTCTTTATCTAGCGAAGGCAAAAGTTTCATAAGCAGTGCTATCTCTTTTTGAAACTGATCTTTATGTTTTTTTGTACGTAGGTGCGGAGCGAGCTGTATTTTAAATCCTAGCTTGTTAATTGCGACAGGTCTATTTTTAACATCAACGATCTCTCCCCGAACCGGTGCTATCTTTTCATGCTTAATGGTATTTTGCTGGGAGAGCTTTGCATAATAACTATTGTTTTGTATTGCAAGAAAAAAAACGCGCACAATAAGTGCGAGCCAGACAGAGACAAAGAGTAAAATAATAAATTTTATTTTCATAGTATACTCACTATAAAGAACTCAATTACTATATAGTATATTATATAGTAATTGAGTTCTGGTGTCTCTAAAAGAAAGATATTTGCAATCAAAGTCAAAAAAGCAAAATAACCTAAATAACTAAAGAGAACATAGGAGATCTTAATGCAGGAGTTACAAGAAAAGTTTTGCACAATTTTTGGCATAATAAATTTATGTTGTAAATAAAAATAGATAATGGAACTAAAAAGCAAATAGCCGTAATTCGCCTCAAAGACCAAAAGACAAAAAGAGATCAACATCACCGCTAAAGTATCTCCCCTGTCCAATGCTCTTGAAAACAGAACAAACAAAACAGAAAGCAGCGGCGGCAAAAAAGGATATATAGTTCCTAAGGAACTGTAGAGTATATAGAGTACAATATATAAAAAAGGTACTATAATAGGTTTTTGATCAGAGATACTTCGTTGCATATCGGAAAGTGTTTACATTTAATACAATCGGCCCAGATTTTATGCTCCGGGAGTGACTCTTTTGGAATTTCTACAAAACCCAATCGTTCAAAGAAGGATTGTTTGTATGTAAGGCTCAGCACTCTTTGCAGCCTGAGTGAACGCGCTTCATCAAGCACTCTGTTTATGAGTTGTTCTCCTATTTTTTGACCTCGAAAGCCATCTTTGACAATAAGTGAGCGAATCTCTGCAAGATATGCAGTATGAATATGCAAGGCTGTAAATCCAACCAGTTCGCCATTTAACAGCGCAAGCGTATAGGAGCGGATATTTGTCGCTATTTCATCATCACTGCGCTCCAGTATTACACCACTTTGTACCTCAGGAAGGACAAGATCTTGCATTCTTCCAATGTCTGCAAGCGTTGCTTTTACAAATTCAATCTTCTGCATCAGTAACTTCTTCTTGTCTCTCTTTTAAGATGTCATAAATCTCTTTTATGATTTTTTTCGTACCTCTTTTTTTCGCACTCGAGACCATCAAAGCATTTGGAAATTCTCGCCTGAGAGCACTTTGTTCTTTTTGATTGAGCTTGTCTATTTTAGTAAATATTTGAATGATGTACTGATTTTCTCTCGCATTGGCAAAAAGAAACTCACTTACCTGTGTATCAATCTCCAAATGGGGATGACGGCAGTCGATGAGATGAATAAAGATCTTGATCTGTTCTCTGTTTGCAATGTAATCTGTAAGATTTTTCTCCCAGTCATGTTTGACAGCTTTTGAAACTTTCGCATATCCAAAACCAGGGAGGTCGACAAACTTTGCAACAAGTTTTTGCGATGTTTCTCTATCCATAAATGTCACATCAAAATAGTTGATAAGCTTCGTTTTTCCTGGTGTTGAAGAGACCTTTGCCAAGCCTTTGTGGTTTGTAAGAGCATTAAGCAGTGAGCTTTTTCCAACATTTGAGCGTGCCATAAAGACCACTTCATTATGCTCATCTGATTCTGGAGCTACATTTACATTTGGAGCCGAAGTTATGAACTTTGCATCTACAATATCTACCATCTACTTTTTTTCCTCATCTATATTAAATATCATAATAACAGGCTCTTTTTTCAAACCTTTTGCATAGGCTTTTCCGTCTGTCGTTTTTAATACTACTTCATCCCCAAGTATCTCTTTTTTCTCGTTGAGCTGTTGCAGGTGTACATTTTCATAAAAGTAGTACTCTCTCTTACTTGGAAGATAGATGGCCTTTCCTGCCACACCTTTGTAAACAGCACCATCTTTCGTTGTAATAGTAAAAGAGACGCTGCCTACAGCAACGAACTTTGTGGGTTTTTTCTCTTTATTTACAGAGATTGTAACCTTTGAGGCATTGAGTTCATCGTTTCCTTTTATAATATTCACATCGCCACTAAATACAGAAATACCCGTATTTTGATCAGAAGTAAAAGAGTTTGCTTTTACTTTCAACTCTTGGGCACTTGCAACAAACATCAATCCTGACAGTAAAAAAAGTATTATGCTGTTTTTCATTATTTATCTCTCTTGTAATTGTATTTTTGCTCTTACGTTCTTTGAAAATATTCTGTTTTTTTCATTATTGTACTTGATGTAAGAGCCTTTGATGATGCTCTCATTGAGATAAGCAACATAGCCAACATCACTCACTACATCGGAAGTTTTCTTATTATAGACCGCTTTTTGTGTTTTGAATGTCAGTCCATCATCTCTTACATACGCAACATCTCCATGTAGTGTCACTACTACATCATCTTTATAGATGCCATGTTTAGCCTTCATATTTGCGATATACTCTTCTTTTTCATTGTCCGTATAGTCAATATCTTGCACCGTGTATCTATTAGAATAACGCGTAGCTGCACTTCCAAGCATAATTGTACGCAAGCCTTTTTGATCAAGCTCATACATCGTAAAATCTTTCAGCTCAAAGAGCGGTACATCAACAAAGGCCTGCTGTTTAATATGCATCGGTTTAAAAAAAACATAGATGCTTCCAAGGAGAGCCAAGATAAATGCCAGTAACAAAGAGATTTTAATAACTTACTCCTCTATCCAAAGAGATAAAAACTCATCTTTTTGGTCGTTCTCTTCAATGATAATATCAATCATCTCACGTACAGCCGCATCACCGCCTCTTCTGCTAAGCACAGTATCGACAATCTCTTGAATATCTTCTACACCATCCTGAGGCGTGAAACTTCTTCCTGCCATTGCAAGCATTTTGTAGTCATTGAGATCATCACCAATGGCCGCTACTTCATACATTTGCAGCTCTAGCTTAGAGACCACTTCACGCAGCAACTCTGCCTTGTTTTTGATACCCTGATACAGATGCCGAATACCAAGTTCATCCGCTCTTTTTTTTACAATAAAAGAGTTTCTTCCCGTAATAATCGCGACATGATGTCCAAGTTTTATCCAGCTTGAAATCGCCAGACCATCTTTAACATTAAAGGCTTTCGTCTCTGATGCATCGCTTGAGTATATTATTTTACCATCAGTTAAACAACCATCGACATCCAAAACAAGCAGCTTGATCATAAAACATCTTTCGTACTAGGTATGCCCACACGCTCATTCTTTGCCGTAGCACGACGGATTGCTACAGCTACAGACTTAAATGCCGCCTCTATAATATGGTGTTTGTTCTTCCCACGCAACTCTATGATGTGCATCGAAATTTTTGCATTCAGCGCAAATGCTCGAAAGAACTCTTCGACAAGTTCTGTATCAAATTGCCCTACTTTTCCATGTACATCAAGCTCATACACTAAAAAAGGACGATTGGAGAGATCCAAATCACAACTCACGCAAGCTTCATCCATAACGATGTTCGCGCTTCCAAAACGCTCCATATTTTTAACAGGGTATATTGCTTCGGCTAACAAAGAACCAAGTACAATGCCGACATCTTCAACACTGTGGTGATCATCTATATGCGTATCGCCCTTACAGCTTACATCCAGATCGATCAAAGAGTGTTTTGAAAAACTCTCAAGCATATGATCTAAAAAACCTACTCCTGTATCGATGTTGTTTTTACCGGTTCCGTTTATATCTAAAGAGACTGTGATATCCGTCTCTTTTGTGGTTCGTGTTTTTGTTATCATTTTTTAGTCCTCTCTTACAATAAATGCGTTTTTGAATTTTCCATTTGCTTTGTAGTCTCTAGCTTCCTGTTCACCCTTAAACCCTGTCAGCCATACCTTGAACATTCTCCCGTCAGCTCCATCGACATCTTTGATGATGGTTTTGTACCCATCAGTGTTGTCATATTTCTCTTGCGTGAGAAGCGCGCCTTGAATTTTGGAAAATGAACCGATCTGAATCGCGTATTTTCCCGTCATAGACATCTTCTGTGGCAGTTTTTTCAACTCTTTTGTCGTTGGTATGCTTCGTTTGCCTTTTCCTTCAAAACCAAGCACTTCCAAAGTGACAGGAGCAGTCCCTGTTCCAATCATATTGATCTTCGAAGCTGCCGCCTTTGAAAGATCGATGATTCTTGTCGAGACAAACGGTCCCCTGTCATTGATACGCACGACCGTACTCTTACCGTTTCTTCTGTTGGTAACTTTGACAATGGTATTCATCGGCAATGTTTTATGTGCAGCCGTCATCGCCCACATATTGTAGCGCTCACCGTTGGATGTATATTTTCCATGAAAATTAGGCCCATACCAGCTCGCATTACCTCGGAATGTGTCACCTACACTGACAACCTGCGGATAGTACTTTTTACCATGCACAACATAAGGACGCATCGTTGCTTTTGAGTACTTTTTCTTCGGTGGTGTTGCACGGTATGCCCTGCTGTCATCACTATATGTCTTTGCAGAAGAGGAAGGCGCATAGTTGTAACTTCTGTATGCTCCAGGGCCTCGCGTACTGCAAGCAGTGAAAAAAAGTACAGTTACTGCAAAAAGATAAAAGCTCTTATTCATACAGTTTCAACCTATCCCCAACTCTAATTAAAGACCCACGAATATGGTTTTGTAGCCGTATGTTTTGTACACTTATCTTGTGCGCTTTTGCAATGGATTCTAAAGAATCTCCTCTTTTAACCATGTAGTAATGTTTGGAAGATATTTTTTTTACCGTACTTCTCTTTGGAATAGGAATAATTAGCTTCTGTTTGAGATGCAGTCTATTACTTCGCAGGTGATTAAAATCTTTAATGACCTTATAGGAAACTCCGTATTTCTTACCAATATAAGAGAGATTATCCCCTCTTGTGACGACATGTACCTTGTAAATATTTTTTATAGGTTCTTTTGTATATTTTTGCTTAAACTCTGCGAGCTTGATGTAAGGAATATAGACATTATAGCCTTTGGAATACGGTGGTACAAAGTCATATTTTAGATGTCTGTTTAGCTTTTTGAGATCTTTAAGCGGAATGTGAATAAGCTTGGAAATTCTCGCAAGTGATTCCCCGCTTGAGAACTTCACAGTCGAAATGGAGTAAGCATTTGCGCGATTTAAAAGATACTCATACTCACTGTGCAGTAGATACTGCTCATCACTCCCAATAAGCGCTAAAGCAACGATCTTTCTGATGTAGTTTCTACTCTCACGCGGAATATATTTTTTCTTAGGATCTAGCAGCACAGATAACTCATCTGTACCTGCTTTTCGTATCGCTTTATTTAGTCTTCCACCACCACAATTGTAGGCAATAGTGGCTAAATACCACTTTCCAAAACGTTTATGCAGCGCTGAGAGGTATTTTGCAGCAGCTTCTGTTGACTTAATAAGGTCACGTCTCTCATCCACATACTCGTCAATTTTCAAATTGTAATGTTTCGCAGTACGCGGCATAAACTGCCATAATCCTGCTGCCCGCTTTTTAGAGTAGGCTTTTGTATGGAAATTGGACTCTGCCATAGCAAGATAGAGAAACTCTTGCGGTACATCATACTTCGAGAGTGTGTTTTTAATGGCAGGAATGAAGAGGTAAGCATCTTTCATTGCGCGAAAGAAGTGCTTGTCTTTTGAGAGCGTTTTTCTTTTCATGCTGTTCATCACAGGGTCATACAAGAAAGATGGTTCGATATCAAAAGAGTTCAGGAGCTGTAGCTCTTTGTTTGTATTTCTGTCATACGTTAAATTTGCAAAAAGGACTAAAGGGAATAGCAGAGTGATTAAATATTTTTTTATCATATGCAACTTTTTAATTAAATTTTGTAGATTTTATCCAAAAATTCATTAAAAAAAGTTGTAAAGAAATTGATATTAAGAAATATTAAAGAGTTTTTGGGCGTTTTTTGTTGTCAAATTCTCTATCTCTTCTCGTGATATGTCAAGAATCTCTGCCATTTTTTGCGCTACAAATGTAGTATAAAACGGCTCATTTCGCTCTCCTCGATGTGGTGTCGGTGTGAGATAGGGCCCGTCTGTTTCAATGATAAGTTTCTCTTTTGGAATGCGCGGCAGGATATTTACCAGTTTTTTTGCGTTTTTAAAAGTAAGTACTCCTCCTATACCAAAGTAAAAGTTCTCATTTGCCAGACTGAGCAGCTCATCATCTGCATTAAAACAGTGCAGTACACCACCGATCTCTTTTGCATTGTGCTCTAGAAGAAGCATTTTGGCATCATGCGAAGCATTACGAATATGTACAATAAGAGGCTTATTATATTTCTTAGCCAACTCTATCTGCGCAACAAAAACTCTTTTTTGCTCCTCTTTCTCGCGCTCTTTCTCCTCATCACTTCCTTCAAGTCGAAAGTAATCAAGACCGCACTCTCCAATGGCAACACACTTCTCATGACCGACATATTTGCTGAAGTAACTCTCATCAAATCCCTCTCTGTCATACGGATGCACACCGATTGCAAAATAAACATCATCATACTTCCCAGCTATCTTTATTACAGCCTTTTGGAGTGTACTCACATCTGCACCGGGGATAATAAAACGCTCTACTCCACCCTCACGCGCACGCTCTAAAACAGCATCAAGGTCTTCATCATAGCGATTATCATCTAAATGTATATGTGTATCTATTATCATCTATTTGCCTCCAGTAACTCTTTTGCAAACTGCTTGGCTTCTTTGGAGATGTTTTCACCACTAATGATTCTTGCGATCTCATCAATGCGCTCCTCAAAGTCAAGCTCTTTTGTTTTTGAAATAGTACCATCTTTATAGACTAAAAAGTGCTGATCACCCATGGAAGTAAGCTGCGGTTGATGTGAAATGACAAAAATCTGGAAGTGTTTTGAAAGTTGTTTGAGCACTTTTGCTACACTCATAGACTCTTCACCACTGAGGTTTGCATCTATCTCATCAAGCATCAGCACACCGCCGTTCTTGCTCATAAATTCAGACTTGAGTGCCAGAACCGCTAAACGAAGACGATTGAACTCTCCCGTAGAGATTTTGTCCAGTTTCGTACCACTTAGCTCTATACTGACAGCATCCTGCCCTGCTTTTGCATACGGTGTTTTTTGCATATTCACTGTTGCCTCACGCAGATAGAGGCTTTTGAGGTAACCATTAAGGTCTGCCTCAAAAGAAGCAAGCTCTGCCTCACGCATCGACGACAACGCATCAGCCAAAGACGCAACCTCTTTAGCGAGATGCTCATACTTCTGCTCAAGATCATGCTTCTCTATCTCGATGTTCTCATATTTCGCAAGCTCAATTTTCTTCTGCTCCTTGTACTCAAGCGCCTCTTCTATGCTCCCATAACGGCGCTTTAATCCACTTAGCTCTTCGATGCGGTTAAGTACCTCTTCGACATCTACGTCTTCAAGTGCATTAAAACGCTCCTTTGCGCTCTCAAATACCCCACGCAGCTCATTCATTGCATCATCAAAGAAACTGCTATCCACATCCAAACTCTCCAAAGCAGACGAGACTAGATGCTCGTAGTTAAATATCTCCGTAGCACCGCCGATGCTCTCAAGCACCTTCTCCTTGCGTGAGAGTTCTTTTTTTATCTTTAACAGTTCTTCATCTTCACCCACAACAGGATTTACATCTTCAATCTTTTTGATCTCAAATGCCGCAAACTCTTTGAGTTCAACTATCTTCTTCTCTTCATCTTTAATGACCTGCAGTTCTTGCTTTGTCCAATGATACTCTGTAAAAGTCTCTCTGTACTTCTTTTTCAAATCCACGATGCCATGTGACTTCACCTCAATGCGCGAATCTAAAATATCAAGCAGGTTCTCGTTTTCAAAATCACTAAAATCTTTCAAGCTCAAATGACGCAGATATTTTGCAGCAACAGCAGAGATAGCCTTGCGTGAGATGGATTGGTTATTGATGAAATAGCGGGACTTCTCTTTTTTAAGATGCTTAAAGACATTGATATCATCATTTTCAATACCGCAGGCATCTTCATCTATCTCCCACGTAACACTCGACTCACACACCGCCGCATCACAAGAAGCACCCCCGACAGAAGAGAGAATAGACTCCATAAGTATGGACTTCCCGCTCCCACTAGGCCCGGTAAAAACAACCAATCCACTCTGCAGATTCAACTCCGTCTCTTGAAAACTCAAATAATCTTTTAAATAAAATCTCTCTATCATCTTCTTGCCTTTTAAAAGTCCAATGGACTTATAAGTTTTGCTTTGTTCATTTCAGAAACTACATGTGTATAAATCATAGTAGTTTCAACAGATTTATGCCCTAGTAATTCTTGAATACTTCTTAAATCTATGCCTGCTTGCAGCAGATGTGTTGCATAGGAGTGGCGAAAGATGTGTGAAGTCACTCTTTTGTTGAGATTAGCTTTTTGTGCTGCTACTTTTATGTTGCGACCGAGAGTTTGAGGAAGTATATGATGGCGTCGTTTTTCTTTCGTTCGTGGATCTTTTGAGATATTCGTCATTGGAAAAAGGTATTGCCATTTTGTTTCAAATTTTGCTTTTGGATACTTCTTTTCATAGGCAAAAGGTAAATAAACGCTCCCAAAACCGTCACTCATATCTTTATGATGTATTTCCTCTACTCTTTTTGCTTGCACTTGCAGTTCATCTTTAAGCTTCATTGGCAAAGGAAGCGTTCTATCTTTGAGTGATTTAGAATCCCAAATATAGAGCTTGTTAAAACCAAAATCAACATCTTTTAAACGGATGTTTAAAACTTCATTCATTCTAAGTCCACAGCCATACATAAGTGTAACCATTAGTTTGTAAACACCATTTAGGTTTTGCAATACTTTTTGCACTTCCTCTTTTGTCAAAACAACAGGAATATGTTTTCTCTCTTGTGCTCTTAATGCCTGCACATTCCATTCACTAGTATCAATCCCCAGAACTTCTTTATAAAGGAATAAAATCGCATTAAACGCCTGATTTTGAGTTGTTGGACTTACATTTTTTTTAGTAGCTAAAAAAGTTAAATACTCTTCTAGTTCATTCTTTGCCATTTCTACAGGATGCTTCTT
>VCAX01000130.1 GCA_013607665.1 Campylobacterota bacterium
TCTTATAGATTAAAAAAATGATTTTATCAAGACTTTTCTCTTTTGCAAAGCACTGTCGTAGCGTACATGCAAGAAAATCATCATAATGTCCAACGCGTGTCACTATGTAAGGGTATTTGATTGCTTGAATTTTCTTCCTCTTTTGTAAAAGATTGCTTCTTTTGCTTTTTAACAGTACCACACCATGTTTTTGCATCAGATAGGCACGTGCCAATGCCGGAGCATCAGCGAGTTTATATGCCAGTTCATTCTGCAGTGCATCTAAACTTTTTTGTGCAAATTTATCATATATGAGGGATTCTTTGAGTGCTGCGATACGAATGATATTTTGCACCATTTTACTTACTGCAGCGGTATAGTATTTATCATTCACCCCCGCTTTTATCTTCTCTGTACTACTTAAATACCAAACACCATTCTTATAAAACTTTTGCTTCGCCTGTGCAAGCAGATACTCAGCTTCTTGGAGCTTTGCAATATCATAACTGTGTTCATACGAAGCGAGCAGTGCAGCAATGAAAAAGGCATAATCTTCTAAGAGACCCTTTTGTTGTGGCTGATGATTGGGTATGGTTTGATGATACAACTCCCTCTCACGCAGCATCATCTGTTCTAAAGCAAAAAGCGATTTATCTGCCATTTTTGCATATTTCATATCAATATATGCAGCTTTATAGAGCGCCTCTATCATCATTGCATTCCATGCTGTATTTATCTTTTTATCTATGAAAGGGTATTGGCGCTTTTTCTCTATCTCACGCAGAGCCTTTTGCAAATGCTTGAAGCCTTTAGGACGTTCATCTGTGTAGAGATTCAAATGCACCTTATCATGAAAATTTCCCTCAGTTGTTAAGCCAAGTGCATCTCTCACATCATTTTCATGAACATTATATTTCAAAGCTTTATCTATCTCTTTTGGCGTAAAAGTGAAGTAGCCACCCTCCTCGTTTTGGCTGTTTGCATCACTCGCACTGAAATAGAGATCATTCCATGCAAAGCGTCTTTGCACCATAGAAACAGTCTCGCTTATCACATCTTTGTACAGTGCTTTATGACATAAAGCATAACCGCGAACATAAAGCGGGATAAGTTCTGCTTGCGTGTAGAGCATCTTCTCAAAATGCGGTATCTCCCACTCCACATCCACACTGTATCGGAAAAAACCACCATCTACATGGTCATACAATCCACGCAGTGCCATCGTGTCAAGCAGTGTAAAATAATCCTTTTTCAACTTTTCATTTTGTGTCAATTCTGCCAAATCGAGTAAGAGAGCTGTTTTCGATGCCTGCGGAAACTGTTTGGAATTTCCAAAACCGGGGTAATCCTCATCATACATATCTTCAATGGAATGAATAAAATCAGCTTTCGTAAGCTCTTTTTTCAGAGTTTTTTGTCTCAAACCCTTTGCGTGAGCAATACGATAGAGCGCTTCTTTTAAATGTTTTTTATGCAAGTACAGCTGATGCATTTTTGATAGCAGTGTATCAAAGCCCTCAGCATAAGACTCTTTGGTTGGTGGAATATATATTGTAATATAAAAGACCTTTTTATTGGGCGTGAGAAAAAGATTAAGCGGCCAGCCGCCAGAGTGCCCATAGTAGCTCTTATACATTCTCTGATACAGTGCATCTATCTGTGGCAACTCTTCCCGATCCACTTTGACAGGAATGAAATATCTATTGAGCAGTGCCGCTATTTTTTTGTTAGTAAAAGACTCCTTCTCCATTACATGACACCAGTGGCAGGTTGCATAACCAATAGAGAGAAAAATTGGTTTGTCCTCTTTTTTCGCCTTTATAAAAGCAGCTTTTCCCCACGGCATCCAGTGAACAGGATTGTGTGCA
>VCAX01000131.1 GCA_013607665.1 Campylobacterota bacterium
TTTTTGCTCTTTTGATTTGTAGATTATCTGTTCATGAAGTGCATCTGCCTGCAGTTTAATGGCCTCTTTTTGCTCACGCAAGACGCCAAAATCAAGAACTCTGAGATTGAGTGTCGCCATAATGGTATTTTGTTTGTCCAGCTGTTTTATTACTTGGCCGCCAAAAGTCGGCTTGTCTTGGTATCCATAGAGTGTATATGTGTCTTCAAGTGTAATGTTTGGGTAGTAGTAGCTGTCAATGGTTTCGCTGAGATTTTTGAGAGCTTTTTTATTGCTGCGTAGTGCTAAAATGCTATCAAGCTCACTGCTCTCTTGCGTGAGCAGTTTTTTAAACGTAGAGTTTTCAAGCCTTGTAATGGGAGTACCTACTTGTAATTCTAAGGACTTTTTGAGCGAGAGAATCTGAAATTTGAGTGATTCCATGGCATAAATATTTCTGTCATAGGCGGATTGCAGGCGGTCCACATCATCACTTGTAGCAAGTTTTGCATCATAAAACGCCTGCATACGTTGCAGTTGTGCTTTTACCGCTTTGGAAGCCTCTTCTCTGGCATCGAACGAGCTGTAAAGGCTTTTGAGATTGTAGAATGCTTTTGTAATGTTTAAAAACATCGATTTTGTATTGGCTTCATGGGAAAACTTTGCAGCACTTACTTCTTCATTTTTCTGTTTTTTTGTGTATGATTTTTTACCGCCGCCATAGATGTCAAAACTTAATTTTGCTGCGGCTCCGTATGTTGTACCAGGGAAAAAAGGTGTCGGATCATCATCTCTTTTGTAAAAAGCATTCGCATCGAGAGTAGGGTAGTAATTGTTCTGTGCCGAATCGAGCTCTTTTTCTTTTGAACTTACAGAAATCTGAGAGGATTTGAGTAGATTGTTGTTTTGTTGTGCAAGTTCAAGAAGAGATTTGAGATCTTGACTCAAAAGGAGTGCCGGCAAAAGTAAAAAGATGAATTTTTTCATTGTATCTCCATAAGGTTAAAGATAGTGTCTATAAAGGTATTGAAATCGTTTTGCAGATTTTCCTGTGTTCCGATGACACTGTTGTGCAGAAACATTCCATCACCGATGACAAAGAGTGCCTTTGCAAGCTGAAGTGCTTCAGGTCGCAGTTCTTTATTGTTCACGCCGTCGTGTAGTATTTCGACAAACCAAGTGTAGTAGTTGTTTATGCACTGTTTGTGAAAAGCGATCATTTCATCGTTTGGAGCGATGAGGGCAAGAGCGACAAACTCTTTATAGAGCTTTCTGAGGTTTTTATCTTCTTCGTTATAAAAAAAGGTGGAAAATGAGCGTATTTTCTCTTTTGTAGAATCTTTTGTCTCTAGTTGAAGTTTGAGTTTTTTGGAGTGTTCAAGCATTAAAATGTTTACAAGTTCAAAAACAATCTCATTTTTATCTTTAAAGTACTCATAAACAGTCCCTTTACCAATACCGGCACTTTTTGCAACTTCAGAAACTGTAATGTTATTAATACCTTTCTCTAAGATGAGATCTTTGCATGCAAGTGCGATATCGCGCTTTTTCTGCTCTTTATCTACGATAATTGCCACTGAGTTTTCCTTGCTATAATTTAATGACCGACTATCAGTCAATTAAATTATATTCAAAGAATCCTTAAAAATCATCATCTCCGAACTCTTTTTCGAGTTCTCTTTGGTATTTTTCATCTT
>VCAX01000132.1 GCA_013607665.1 Campylobacterota bacterium
TTATAAGTTGTCTTTTGCTTTTTGAATAAGTTGATTGATAGCCTCTTCATACTTCTTTGCTTCAACTTCTTGCGTTGATTCAAAACGTGTTACCAGAACCGGTGTTGTATTTGAAGCGCGTACAAGCCCCCATCCTTTTTCAAAGTTTATTCTCACGCCATCTACATCGATGATGTCTTTAATAGCCGGAAAATCTGCCGGCGGATTTTGCAGGAGCTCTTTTACTTTGTCAATGATCTTAAACTTCTGTTCTTCTGTAGTTTCAACTTTTATCTCTTCAGTGGAGAATACCTGCGGCAGTTTTGCAAGCTCTGCATCAAGGTCAATACCGTCGTCAATAAGCTCAAGCATTCGCAGTGTCGCATAGATTGCATCATCGTACCCAAAGTAGCGATTTTTAAAAAAGACATGTCCACTCACTTCACAAGCAAGATCAGCACCAATCTCTTTCATCTTCACTTTAAGATTTGAGTGCCCTGTCTTATACATCACAGCTTTTGCACCACGGCGTTCTAATTCATCATACATCACTTGCGAGCATTTGACCTCTCCAACAACTGTTAGTACATCCATCTTCATACTGTAAAGCAGTGCCATCATATCGCCTTTGATGTTATTTTTATGCGTGAGCACTGCGATGCGGTCTGCATCTCCATCGTAAGCAAAAGCGATATCACCCTCTTTTTCCAAAAGTGCTTTGACATCAGCAAGGTTTTTCTCTACAGACGGATCTGGATGATGATTTGGAAAAGTTCCGTCTGGATCAATATAAAGCCCTTTTGCATTGAGTTCTAACTTCTCAAATATTTCAGGCAGTACAACACCACCGACACCGTTACCGCAATCATAGACAATTTTTGTAGGCATCCCTTTTAAGTGGGCAAATTCACTTACCATAAAGTCAATGTAGCGCTCTTTAGCATTGATTTTCTTTACTGTTCGCTCTACTTTTTGCGGCATTGCCATCGCTTCACATTCACGTCCGAGTGCGTAGATGTCTTCACCAAAAAAAGGTGCTTTATCGACTGTAATTTTAAAGCCATTGTACTCACTTGGGTTGTGTGATCCAGTAATCATCACAGAAGCACTCGGCGTGATGCCGTCCCACTCCTGATAATTTGTAAAATAGTTCACAGGGGTAGGCACAAGCCCCATATCGAGCACTTTTTTCCCGCCGGCATTCAAACCTGATACAAGATACTCAAAAAGAATCGGCGAATGAGAACGTGCATCATAGCCAACGGCAACATACTCCCCTGATATCTTTGCAGCAAGAGCGTAGCCTATTTTTGTAACACTCTCTTCATTTAACTCTTTTTCATATATACCACGAATATCGTACTCTCTGTAGATGCTCAAAAATATTTCCTTGCTAATTAATTGTGAAATTATAATAAGATGTTTATTAAAACGGGCAAAATACTAAACTTTTATGTCTAAAAAAGAGGGCTGAGTGAAATTGAGTTCTGAAATACGCTTGACTGAGTTTCCATCTATGCCGTTTGTGTAGAGAAATTTTTGAAAATCCTGTGTGTTTTTTAAAACAAGTTCTCCTACTGAGAGTTTTTTAGTTGGGAAGTTA
>VCAX01000133.1 GCA_013607665.1 Campylobacterota bacterium
AAAAGCTCTTAAAGATGCTTGGATTTACTTCTGCACGTGAATTGATGCGAACAAAAGAGGCGATTTACAAAGAGCTTGGGCTTAAAGATGAAAATGATGAAGAAAAACTCATAGAAGCGATGGTAGAGCATCCAAAACTCATTGAGCGTCCAATCATCATCAAAGGGGACAAAGCCATCATCGCCAGACCACCCGAGAGAGCAAAAGAGTTTTTAGAAGCCTAAACTTCCAACTTCTCAATACTCACACCATTGTCTTTTAAAAACCTAGAGACAACCTCAGAGTGAGTATGTTCATACTCTTTTAAATAGACAATGCGCTTGATGCCTGAAGCAATGAGGTTTTTACTGCACTCACTACAAGGCTCAAGCGTGACATAAATCGTAGCACCCTCTATAGAGATACCCTTACGAGCTGCCCAGATGATGGCATTCATCTCTGCATGAATCTCATAGGTCTTACTCCATTCATGATGTTCCGGCGTATATTCACCTTCCCAATGGTCACAACAATTCGTATAACCTGCAGGAGTGCCGTTGTAGCCAGTTGAGAGAATACGCCCATCCTTTACTATCACAGCACCCACCTGTTTGGAGACACACTTTGAAGCCGATGCTATCTCAGAGGCAATGTTAATAAAAATCTTGTCCGTTATCATGAATCTTCCGGCATTCTTATGATGTTAATATCGGCACTGTCACGCAAACGGGCAAAATAATCACTCAGTACCGCTTCTCGCTTTTCAGCCATGATAGCATTGACAACCTGTGGACGAACAGCTTCAAGACCTGCATCTTTGGCTGACTCTATCGACTTGACATAAAAGGTCATAAAGCCGCCTTTTCCATTCGGTACGACCGGCGTGAACGCTCCGACTTTCGTACGGCTAAGCAGTGAAGCTAACTCCGGTGAGATTCTTGCGTAAGGAAGCACCTGCTCATTACTTGCAATTTGTGGAGAGTAGAACATTGGATTATCCGCTTTTTCCTGTAAAAGGTTTTTATCTTTGGCATCGTAAATCACAACCGTAAAAGATGCCGGATGTTTGAACTCATTTTTATGCAGCTCATAATAGTCTCTTATCTCTGCTTCGCTTGGTTCGCTCATAGAGGACATTGCAATGGCATTGTAGAGTTTTTGTGAAAGCAGTTTGTGTTTTATTTTGGCTTTGAGCTCTTCAGAAGTAAGCCCGTTTGCCTCACGCACTGCATCATAGAAGTCACTGATGCTCATATTGTTACGCGTTGCCATCTTTTTAATATCATCATAGACTTCTGAGGAGCTGACAGATATCTGGCGTTTTTTTATCTCTAAAGCTTCAAGTTTTTTACGAATCAAAATATCTGTCGCTTTTTTTGCATCGACCTTATCTGTCTGCATCTCTTTTTTTATATCCAAAAGTGTTATCGGCTTATTCTGCACAACAACAGCAACACCGTCATAAACTTTCGCTTCCACTGCACTTACCAGTAAAAGTGCCAAAATTATTTTATACATTTTCATCCATTTATATTAGTTATTTA
>VCAX01000134.1 GCA_013607665.1 Campylobacterota bacterium
CAATAATGCCTGCTAAGGCTTTATCTATGCGTGTATAATTTTCAAAAAGCTTTGTTTCAAATTTTCTCATCAATACCAATAACAACAACTTTTTTGTTAAGTTGTTTTTTTTGTACACTTGTATAAAGATCTGAAAAATTTTCTTTAAAAGTATCAAAGAGCGAAAAATGTGCCTCTTTTAGACCTGTCAAAAGACAAAAGAGCAACAGAGGTATAAGGCTATATCTCATCATTGAGCTGTTGGAAATATTCAAATTCTTTGTTATCTGATGTTTGAAAATCATCTTCTTTTACTTTATTGCCATCAAATACCACTTTATTCATTGCATGCAAGTCAAATGACTTTACCATTGCCACTTTTTCATATTGGCTCTTTTTAAAATTCTCAAACCCATCATTTTGCATCGTTTTAAATTTATTAAACTCTTCGTTCACTCGCTTCTTATAGAGTGCAAATTCCTCTTTAATGCTGTCAATTTGCACTAGGCCCTCTTGAAGTAAAACTGCTCTGTTTTTTTCATCAGACTTCACGATAAAGACGGTTCCTTTAATCCCTATAATTGCAAAGTCTGTTTTTACACGCAAGGCATTTTTAACTTTTTTTGCAGTGATTTTATAATAGACCTTCCCTCTCTCTTGCTTCATCTCCGAACAAGAAAAAAAATGCATAATAGCATTTTGGTCCAATAGGACAAGAGAATCATCTTTAAGCAGCAGCTTTGCAAAAGAGTTTTGTGATGTCACAAGAATATCATCCTCTTGCAGTATATAACCTGCAGTAACTCTCTTGTTTTTACTTTTACAATCCCCTTGACTGCAACAAGCTCTCCTATATTCATTCCCCATACTGAAAATGTCATCAATAAAAATAGCGTGAAAAATTTCACAAAAACTCCCTTTTTTAGAATTAAAATAATTATAGCACACATAATTCATAATTTTTTGATACACTTCCTAAAAAAAGATAAAAACAAATGCTAAAAATACTATTTTCACCATCTGAAGGCAAACACTCAGGCGGAAGTGTTGCTGCTTATGAACTTTTTGGAGCCAAGCAGGCAAGAGATGAAATTCTCAACAGTTACAGAGAGATCGTTTTAAGCGGTGATGAAGAGGCCATAAAAAAACTTTTTGGCCTTAAAAAGTTCTCTGAATGTGCACCTTATATTGTAGATATTCTCAACGCACCACTTATGTATGCCATAGAGCGTTATGACGGTGTTGCTTATGATTATCTCAAATATCAAGAGCAAGATGCACGCACGCAGGAGTATCTCAAAAACAACACTATCATCTTCTCAAATCTCTATGGTCCGATTCTGGGTTCTCGAAAATTGCCAACTACAAAGTAAAACAGGACAATACTATTGGAGCAATTGCACCTGAGAAGTTTTATAAGGAACGTTTTAC
>VCAX01000135.1 GCA_013607665.1 Campylobacterota bacterium
CTTCATCCTCTTTAATAGTTATGCCATTTTCTACAATTGCTTCAAGATGCGCCCCACGAGCAAAACCCGTCACATCTAAGCCCGCTTTTACAAATGAAGCCGCCAAATATCCACCGACACCACCAAGACCGACTACTGCTATTTTCATGTTGTTTTTCCTTTGGGTATTATTATATAATATCACGACTAAAGGAGAGATATGCCACGCATTGCAAGTGAAGCTTTTTATAAAAACGCCATAAAACAGCACGGCCTCACTCCTGCGGGTGTCTGTTGGCTTAGTTTTGCTCATCAACAGATTCGTTTTGAAGTGATTTGCGAACTGCTGCCGGAGTCTCTGTGTGAGATGAGCATCGTTGATACGGGATGTGGTTTTGGAGATTTTTATACCTATTTACAAAACAGCGGCAATCTTCCTAAGCAATACACAGGCATAGATGCAGTTGATACAATGTGCACTATTGCGAAAGAGAAAACAGCCCAAGAGATTATCCACGCAGATATAACAAACTCACAGCCTCCTGTTAGTGATTTTGTTATATGCAGCGGTGCAATGAATGTGCTTACCTCCTTTGAAACTGTGCAGTTTATACAAAACTGTTATAAAGCCGCAAAAAAAGGCTTTGTTTTTAATGTACTCTATGGCGAAAAGGAATCACAAACATACAACTATCTCTCACGCAAGCAGATAGAAGCTATAGCCAGTGATCTTAATGTTCAAAGCATACATCTGTGTGAGGGTTATTTAGACGGCGACATAACAGTAGGGTTTCATAAATAATGTGTGCAATTTTTGGAATTATCGGCGAGTATGATGAGCAACAGGCAAAATATGCTCTCTCACGGCTTACGCATCGTGGACCGGACTACTGCGGTATTGAGCGAAGAGAAAATATCTTCTTTGCCCACCAGCGTTTAAGTATTACAGATGCTCACGCAAGAGCCCATCAACCGCTCCAACATAATGAAATTTTACTCTCTTTTAACGGTGAAATTTACAACTTTAAAGAGCTGCGTAAACAGTTGGATTTTGATTTTCGCACTGCAGGTGATACGGAGGTTGTTCTTGCTGCCTATCTTAAGTGGGGTGTTGATTTTGTAAAACATCTGCGTGGGATGTTTGCCATTGCACTGCTTGATGGTGATACACTCTACCTCTTTCGTGACAGACTGGGAAAAAAACCGCTCTTTTATCTGCAAGAGGGGAAAAGTTTCTATTTTGCTTCGGAGATAAAAGCACTCACACCCTTTTTAAAGAAAAAGGAGCTCTCTTATGATGCACGCTCTTCATATTTGAGCTATCTTGCACCCACTGCACCGCACACTTTTTACAAAAAAATCAAAAAACTTGCCCCATCAGAGATGCTCAC
>VCAX01000136.1 GCA_013607665.1 Campylobacterota bacterium
ATAGATGACAAACCCTTTGATGCAATCGTCTCAAATCCTCCATACTCTGTAAAGTGGATAGGCAGTGATGACCCAACACTCATCAACGATGACCGTTTTGCTCCTGCTGGAGTACTCGCCCCTAAGTCTAAGGCTGATTTTGCTTTTGTCTTGCACTCTTTAAGCTATCTCTCTGCTAAAGGGCGCGCGGCAATAGTCTGTTTTCCGGGAATTTTTTATCGCGGGGGAGCGGAGCAGAAGATAAGAAAATATTTGGTTGATAACAACTATGTAGAGACTATCATCTCACTTGCACCCAATCTTTTCTATGGAACTTCCATAGCTGTTAATATCTTAGTGCTTTCCAAGCACAAGAGCGATACAAAAACGCAGTTTATCGACGCAAGTGGGCTTTTTAAATCTCAAACCAATACCAATATACTAGAAGAGAAACATATAGAGGAGATTATCAAAGTTTTTGATACCAAAGAGGATGTCGAGCATTTTGCTGCATCAGTAGAGTTTGAGAAGATTGAGCAGAACGATTATAACCTCTCTGTGAGCTCCTATGTGGAGGCTAAAGATACTAGAGAGAAGATAGATATAAAAGAGCTCAATGCCGAGCTAAAAACAACAGTAGAGAAGATTGATAAGCTAAGAGCTGAAATAGATACGATAGTGGCGGAGATAGAAGCGTGAGCAGTAGAGTTACTATAAAAGAGTTGCTTAAGGGTGTAGAAGTTGAGTGGAAATCTTTATGGGAGGTAACCATTTGGGATAAAAAATTTAATGCTGTTGAAAATTTCAAACAACCTAAAATTATTAAATATCATTATTTACTTTCTAAGGAAATAAAGTCACTGGTAACAGAAGGTGGAAATGTAAAGCTTTTAACAACCAATTTGTCCAACCTATATACAACTGAAGAACTTGCGGGAGATATTATTAGTCAGGGAGAGATTGTTGCAATACCCTGGGGAGGCAATCCTATTGTTCAATACTATAATGGCAAATTCTTAACTTCTGATAACCGTATTGCAACATCAAATGATACAAAGTTACTTAATAATAAATATTTATATTATTATTTATTAAATAATATCGATTTAATAAGTTCTTTGTATCGTGGTTCTGGGATTAAGCATCCAAGTATGGCTGATGTTCTTGACATCAAAATCCCCATCCCACCCCTAAAAATCCAAAGTGAAATTGTCCGCGTGCTGGACAATTTCACGGAGCTTACAGCGGA
>VCAX01000137.1 GCA_013607665.1 Campylobacterota bacterium
TACCTAAATTCATTACGAAGAAGAATAGCGACAATGTTATCTTTAAATTTAAAATAGATGGCAAGATTGTGCGAAAATGGGTCAATAAAGATGAGATCTTACTCCTGACCGATAATAAAGAGTTCTACCTCAAAACAATGCAAAACTTTCAAAAAGTAGAAGAAGAGCAACAAAAGCTTGTCACGGAAGCACAAGAAAAACTCAATGAGACCATAGAGAACTATGCGCAAACCATGAACGAAGAGTTTGACAGTTTTGAAGAGATGCGTGAGAATGATGACATTCCCTGCATCCTAAAAGATCTCTAGCCTAACTTCTCAGGAAATTTCATCATGAATTTTTGCAATTTTGGAGCAATAACCACCTGACAATACCCTTGTGAAGAGTTCAGATTATAGTAGTTCTGATGATATGGTTCCGCCGGATAGACTTCTCCCAACGGACTTACTTCTGTTACGATTTTATCACTAAAATCATTTTGATGTTTGGCAATGCTCTGCTCAATCACTCTCTTTTGTTCTTCATTCTCATAATAGATAACAGAGCGGTACTGTGTTCCTTTGTCTGCACCCTGTTGGTTGAGTGTGGTCGGATCATGAATAGTAAAGAAGATATCTAAGATCTCCGAGAGTGAAATTACATCTGCATCATAACTGATATCCACAACCTCTGCATGCCCCGTTGCCCCCGAACATACATTCTCATAGGTTGGGTTAGGACGCTTCCCACCCGTATAGGCACTCACTGCCGAGAGCACCCCTTTTACATTTCTGTAAACCGCTTCTATACACCAAAAACAGCCGCCACCTAAAACTATTCGCTCTTTTTTCATAACTATTGCCTTTTTTTCAGTGCATTATACACACGCAATATTAAGGGTGCTTTATCACTTTTGGCAATAAATCCACTTAAGCTTTCAAGTTCTACTTTTTTGTTTTTTTGAAAATCAAGATGCATGGATGTTGAGGCATCTTCTGGCAGTTTTGCAGCGGTATCAAGTGCTTTTTGCACCTCATCGTCAATGTTTACACCCTGCTCTTTTGCCACAGCCGCTATCTCACGCAGCAGTTTCTTTGCCTCTTCTTTGTGCTCTTTGTAAACAGCGGCTATCGGTTTGTCATAGTAGGAGGTAAGTGTTGCAAAAGCAGCGATAAAGATGCACTTTTTCCATAGAGCCGTTTTAATGTCATCAGGTGTTTTGTAACGCAACTTGCTCT
>VCAX01000138.1 GCA_013607665.1 Campylobacterota bacterium
CCAAAGCCTCTACAACTTCAGGAAGCGGATCGACATAGAGTTCATCTATGTCATATTCATTTGCTTGAGGTATAAATGCCAACTTTTCAATAGGTGGTTCAAACTGTGCATCGACGCCCTCTTTGTTTCCCCGTGCATCGATTCTGTACCACCCATACTCTTTAAGATACACTGCATTGAGTCCATGAAGACAATAGACTCCCTCTTCATACTCACTGCATGAAAGTCGCTGATAACAAAAAGCGGTTGGAATACCATTTGCACGAAGAAGGGCGGCAAGTAAAATCGCTTTGGCATAACACCATCCCGTTTTATGCTCCAACACTTCACTTGCTTTACAAGTTATCACTTCATCTTTATAGTCCCCGCTATGGCGAATCTCGTCCCGAACAAACTCGAAACATTTTTTAGCTACCCCTTCATCATTTTGAGAATCTTTTGCAAGATTTTTTGCAAGATTTGCAACCTCTTTGTTTGAAAAATCTACTACCGGTGTCTCTTTTAAATACTGTTTCATCGTACTCTCCTATATCTTACCGGGCAAATGAACCATTATTGATATCAATACAAGTTCCATTGATATATTCAGGAGACTCGGTTGCCAACCAAATCATCGTATCTGCTATTTCTACAGCTTTTGCAAATCGTTTTTCTATAGTATTTGTCAAAAATGCTTCTCTTCGCGTCTGAGGTATAATCGAAAGCATATCCGTCTCAACAGGGCTTGGTGCTACTGCGTTTATGATAATATTCCCTTCAAATATTTTAGAAAAACTCTTTGTAGCATTAATAAGTGCTGCTTTACTTATACCATACCAGATATCTGGATGACCTATTTGACCTGCGATTGAAGTATTATTTACTATGCGAGAACCCTTTTTCATATTTTTTGCGAACTCTTCTATAAGTTTTACAGGAGCTTCAAGATTTAGCTTCATAATAGTCTCTTTTTTTATTGCATCATATTGATCATAAGTGACACCATACATCATACCTGCATTATTAATAAGACAATCTATACTACCTATTTGATGTGCAAGTGCTTCTATTTTATCTATTTCACTTAAATCAAATCGAATACACTCCACCTTACCATCAAACTCGAAACCGTCAAAATTTCGTGCAATCACTATAACTTTATACCCTAATTCTAAAAACTTACGAGTAAGTTCAAGACCTATCCCTTTGTTTCCGCCTGTTATTACCACTCTCT
>VCAX01000139.1 GCA_013607665.1 Campylobacterota bacterium
AACTGACTATGAAATTAATTTTACCTGATTACTTATCATATTTTGGATCTTGAAACATGACCCAAAAATGGTCATGAATGACATTGAATGCCATCTGCCCACGACACACGGGACCACGAATAAAAGTCATGATAACGTAGTGAGAATTATCAAGTAAGAATTGATAGCGCGACTGTGTTGGTATCTGCTTAAAGGCCACAAAAGGATTGTCACTTATTTTGACATCATACGAAATGTGGTGTGGTTTCTCACGCCATTTTGGCTTTATAAACAGTTCATTAAAACGCGCTAATTTTGCATCATCAAAACGAAAGACCATGTGTGTTTTATGCACTATTGTCGAATGGACCTTCGCAAATCTATAATAAAACTCGCCTACTTCCGGATCATCAAACGGACGCAGTGTCGGAATGATTTCGGGTTTTTTCGGGCTTGGTGTATAGGATCGTATAAGCTGATAGAACTCTCCTTTTGCACTTGGAAAATAGATATGTGCGAGATAGAGATGCTCATACAGATAGCGTGCTGTCATTTGATGTTTGGCATCAGGAGAATTAAAAAACTTTTCCCATTTTTTTATCTCACGCAAGGCGGATTTTGAGGGAGTTGTTAGTGCTTGCTGCTCTTGTATATTTGGTCCTTTAGCTCCTTCTACCAACCAAGATGCAAGTGTATTGTACTCCTCATTTTTAAGCGCCGGAAACCCATAAGGCATGCCATGATTTGGCTTATCATTCAGATATTCTGTCAACTCCTCTTTATTGCGTGGGCAGCTGAGCTTATCATATTCAGGATCATAATCGCCTATAATCTCGGGGTGCATTTTTTTATCATAGAGCAGGTGCATCATAATGGAGTCATTATGTGTCGCGTTACTCTCTTCAGCCTGCGTGAGAGTAAAAAAGCCTTTCTTACTCCATTGCTGTGTAGTTTGTGCATCAATAAAAAGGCGTGTCGGATCGACTGCACTCAAACGGGTTGCATTATAGACCTCAAGCTTACTTGCCCCTCTGTCAACTCCCTCAAAAGAACTGAACTTCGCCTGACAAGGCGAGTTATAACAGGAGTGGCAAACAACACAGC
>VCAX01000013.1 GCA_013607665.1 Campylobacterota bacterium
AATGACTGTAGAGCCAAAGGAGACCTTTTGATGCTCATGCAAAGAGGGGTCAATCACTTTTGCATTTTGAATCATTTTGTTAAGATAAAAAAGTCTTTTGTCAATGAAACGCAGTTTTTCTTTTGCCGCCTGATAATCAGCATTTTCACTCCTGTCGCCAAGTGCAGCGGCAACAAGCTTCTCTTCTGCCGTTTTGGGTTTTTCAACCTCTAAAAGATATTTGAATTCTTCCACGAGAGCATCATAGCCTTCAATGCTCATCGGTTCTTGCATTACTTCTTAAATCCTATAATGTAATATGTCTCTTTATTTGGAAGTTTTTGCACTTCGACTTTATACTTCTTGCTAAAATGTTGTATCTTTTCATGTGCTTCCTCCGCTAAAGCCGGTGTTGGCGAATCTACTTTTATTTTGAGGTGCTTTGTCGTGTTGGAGAGTGCCACATACGCATTATTGACCTTAAGATGTTCATTCAAATCCATAATATGCTTCTCGATTTTCTCATATCCAGCCGTATTGTCTTGAATCTCTTGTAATTGTTGTTTTAAAGTATCATTTGGTACATATCCCAACTGTGTCAATATTGCTTCTGCGTCCATTTTTTTCCTTTTATTTATTGTATTTGAAAAATAATATCAGTTTTTTGTAAATATTCAGTATGCATTTATCTATTGGTACTATAATTATAAAAAATCAAATAATGAAGAGAGTACCAATGACAGAAGAAATACTCAAAAAAATAAAACAACTTCCACCGCTTCCTGAATCTGCAATGCAGATAGAAGCAGTTTATCAAGATCCGGATTCTACATTCAATGACATGGTAAAAATTCTTGAAAAAGATCCACTCTTAACTGCCGACATTTTAAAAGCGGCTAACTCTCCACTCTACGGCTTCTCACGTGAAATCAATGCAATCTCTCAGGCAGTTGGACTTTTCGGAATGGGAACAGTACGTGGTTTTGCACTTGCAAGTATTGTCAAAAAAAGCTTTAAACTCGATCTTGCACCTTATGACATTACAAATGAAATGTTCTCAGAACTTTCGAAAAAACAACACGCACTGATGACTTCATGGTGTCTGCGCAAAGAGAATAAACTTTTAGGTGTTTTTTCACCTGCGGCATTTTTAGTTGAGATAGGGAAAGTTCTTATCGCACAACAGGTCATTGCCGACAAAAAAGAGGAAGAGTTCCGTGATGCACTAGCAGAACTTCAAGATGTTGAAGCAGCTGAGCGTGAAATAGTAGGTGTAGATACTCCAGAAGTAAGTGCGACTATCTTTGCACAGTGGAAATTTGAAGAGAGCCTTGTCGATGTTATCAGAAACTGTCAAAATCCTGATCAAGCTGATGAGAATAATAGACGTGCAGCACAGATTCTTAATGTTGTGCGCGTAGCAGTACCTATTAACGGACGTGTGACTGAAGAGAGTATCAATAAAGCAAAAGAGCTTATTGAAACGTATGAGCTCGACATGGAAAGCTTTGATAATGCAATAGAGGCTTTTAAATAATTGCACAAACTTAAATCTCTTCTAATAAAGCTCACGCATGGCGTGAGTGAACAAGACCTCTCAGTAGATGAGCAGAGACTGACACAAGAGTGGCTTGGTAAAAAATATCTCACTTTCAAAAACGACACTTATAAATTTAACTCTAAATATCGCGCCGGCGTGTTAGGACTTGTTCAAAAAGGAACTGCCTACCTGCATGTCATTGGTGATAATGTCAAAGATCTCTACATAGATGAAATCGGAGCTGCTACAGAAGGCGACCTCATCATTGCACAACGCCTCCTTGGTAAAAGAGGCGGTGCAAGTGCAAAAATAGCTGAAATAGTCGGCAGAGAAGAGAGTTACGGTGTTGTCTACATCATTGAAAAATATGGTCACAAATCTCTTGTTGACATAAAAACAGAGCATCCTGTCGGTGCTGAACTCACGCAAGATGAACTAGAGAGCTATAAACTCGGCGATGTCTTTAAAATAGATTATCAAGAGCACAGAGTCATGGAAAGACTCGGACATATAAGTGATCCCAAAGTTGATGAAAAGATTGTTTTAGCACAGTACAACAAACATGATGAATTTGATGAAGAGGTGCTAAAAATAGCCCGTTCATTTCCTCCCGTCGATGCGAAAAAGTATCCAAAGAGAAAAGATCTGCGTGCACTTCCTTTTTGTACCATTGACCCTGTTACGGCGAAAGATTTTGATGACGCCATCTACTGGGATGATGCGAACAGCACACTTTATGTAGCCATTGCAGATGTCAGCGAATATGTCAAACCCTTTGGAGCACTTGACAACGAAGCAATGCAGAGAGGTTTTTCCATTTATCTGCCGCATCGCTCCATTCCTATGCTGCCACGCCAGCTGAGTGAAACACTCTGTTCACTCCAACCCCATATTGACCGTCTGGCTTATGTTTTTGAAATAAAACTCGATAAAGAAACACTTGAAGTTGTACATTCGGATGTTTATGAAGTCATTATACACTCTGACAGACGCTTCAACTATGAAGAGATCGATGAGTTTTTTAAGGGCAAACTTGAAGCGAAGACAAAAGAAGAAGAGCGTATCTTTGCATCTTTAAAAAAGTTACGTGTTATTACAGACAGACTCAAGCAGGAGCGCCTCAAAGTCGGTTTTGATTTTCACTCTGTTGAGATTGAGATGACGCTTGATGAAGAAACAAATCTCATCGCGACCAAAGAGTCAGAGGAGACACCTTCGCATGCACTTATAGAAGATTGTATGCTGCTAGCAAATAAAGAGGCTGCAAAAAGGTATGACAGAGGAATTTTCAGGATTCATGAACCGCCAAGTCAGACAAAACTCCAAACACTTTATCAAGAACTCTCAGCTATTGGGATGAACATTGAGATAAAAAGCACCATTAAAGAGGCCATAGAGGCCATTCAAAAGCAGGCACGCGAGATGGGTATAGAGAGTGAGGTCGATACACTCATTATCCGTGCACAGATGCAGGCACGCTATGCACCACTCAATTCCGGTCACTTTGGGCTTGGATTTGAAGAGTACACACACTTTACATCTCCTATTAGAAGATACTCTGACCTTATCGTGCACAGACTCTTAAAAGCGATCCAAAAAGGCGATACCAAAGAGGGCTCTTATGTGCTGCGAAACATTGAAACACTTGCAATGTTGATCAGTGAAAAAGAGCGTGAAGCAAGCACTATCGAAGTGGAATACAAAGCAAGAAAATATGCACGCTGGGCAAATGAGCACCTGCATAAAGAGTTCAAAGCCAGAATCATTGCCACCGACCCTGAAGTAAGAGCAGAACTACATGATGAAATTATCGGTGCAAAACTCAACATTACCACTGCTGCTGATGTCGTACTTTTTGAAGATGTAATCGTTCGTATCGATAAGGTCGATATTCCCCGAGCACGCATCTATGCTGCGATTGTAGGAAAAGTAAGCGATGTATAAAAGCGAACTTGACAAACACATACGTGACAAAACGGTATCGAACTCTTTTGTCTTTTTTGGCGAGAGTCATTTTCTCATAGATATGTACACAAAGATGCTTACATCCATCGATGATGCCAATCTGCTGGCATACTATCATGACGAATATGATTTTTCTTCTGCAAAAGCACATCTCTCGCAAGCTTCACTCTTTGGAGACAGAAACATACTTATCATAAAAAGTGAAAGAAAAGTTCCCAAAAAAGAGCTCGATGCACTCTTAGAGCTCACGCATAAGAACCCTGAGAATATTTTTGTCTATGCCTATTACGGCAGCGATCATAAAAGCTATAACAATGCCAAAAGCTTTGCAAAAACAAAGACAATGAATGTGCGCTTTTTTCATCCAAAAGAGTATGAAGCACAAAATATTCTTCTACAGATCGCACAGGAAAAAAATGTTCAAATCGACAAATACACACTGACACACCTTTTAAAAATCCACAATGGCGATATAGCCCTTTGTGTCAATGAAATAGAGAAGTTTCGAGTTTTTGACAGAGAGATATCTACAAAAGATGTCGATACGCTTGTCTATGGTCTTGGAGAGATTAATCTCGATGATTTTATAAAAAAACTTTTGGAGAAAAAAGATTTTAAAGAGGACTTGCAAAATATTTTAGAACATGGTGAAGATGAGATTCGCATCATCTCAGCACTTACATCCTATCTCACGCAGCTCTATATGTTCAACATTTACATACGCACCAACGGAGCACCCAATGCCATAGAGATCTTAGGCTACCCTGCTCCAAAGTTCGTAGTTGAGCAAAAAGCTTCCCAAGCCATAAAAATAAAGCCTGCAAACTTTTACAAACTCCATGAACTACTCTTGGAGAGCGAACTGAAGATGAAAAGTTCTCATGTTGACAAGAGCGCTATTTTACTCTCCACACTTATTAAATTACAAAAGGTACTTTAAAATAGTCGCAATACTTTAAACTTTTTTTTGTATAATTCGCACATGAATAATTTTACAGATATATTAAGAGCTCATCATTTAAAAGCAACTCCACAGCGTTTAGAAATTGCTAGTACCTTCTATGAGCGTGGACATGTAAATATTGAAGAGCTCTATGAGACAATGCTCAAAAAATTCAACTCTATCTCACTCGCGACAATCTATAAAAATATCAATCTTATGATAGAGAATGCCTTCATCCAAGAAGTAAAAATTCCAAATGCAAAATCAGTATATGAATTGACAAAAGAGGCTCATTCTCATTTAGTCTGCGACAACTGCGGGCATGTAGAAGATCTCACTCTTGATCTTAGCAGCATATCTGCCCTTGCTGCACATGAAACAGACTTTAAAATAAACAAAGCAAACCTCGTCTTTTCAGGCCTTTGCAAAAACTGCCAATAACTCCAAAAATTCAATCTTCCCTCAGCACTCCTGCTGTATAATTACACATTAATTTTCCAAGAAGGAATCGCGATGCGTGGTTATAAAATTTTTGCCGGCTCTGCCAGTGTTGATTTTGCAAAAGAAGTCTGTTCGGTACTTGATGTACCTTTAGCAAAAGCTGATGTAAAAAAGTTTAGTGATGGAGAGATCTCTGTTCAAATTGCAGAGAGTGTTCGTGGACGAGATGTTTTTATTGTTCAATCTACAGGTGTTCCTTCTAATGACAACCTTATGGAGCTGCTCATTATGACAGATGCACTCAAACGCTCTTCTGCCTCAAGTATTACAGCAGTCGTTCCATACTACGGATATGCAAGACAAGATAGAAAAGCAGCACCTCGTGTTCCTATCACTGCAAAACTCGTAGCTGATATGTTCCAAACTGCCGGTATTGACAGAGTCGTGACAATCGACCTTCACGCAGGACAGATTCAAGGTTTCTTTGATATTCCAGTTGACAACCTCTATGGCTCTATCACTTTCGAGCAGTATATCAAAAGTAAAAACCTTAAAAATCCAATTATCGCATCTCCTGATATCGGCGGGGTTGCGCGTGCGCGTTACTTTGCAAAAAGAATGGGCTTAGAGATGGTCATCGTCGATAAACGCCGTGAAAAAGCAAATGAATCAGAAGTCATGAACATCATCGGTGATGTAGAGGGACATGATGTCATTATAATAGATGATATGGTTGATACGGCAGGAACAATGGTAAAAGCGGCAACAGCACTGAAAAACAAAGGGGCAAACTCTGTTATGGCATGTGCAACCCACGGTGTTCTTAGCGGAAAAGCATATGAGAATTTAGATAATGGAGAGCTAGATGAACTCATCATCACAAATACGCTCGAGTCAAAACCACATAAAAAAATAAAAGTACTGACAGTAGCACCACTCTTCGCAGAAGTGATTAGAAGAGTCTACCATAACGAAAGTGTAAATTCACTTTTCGCATAACAATACTCTAAGACAGAAGGAAAAAGTTACTTGAAAAATATTCGAAACTTCTCTATTATTGCCCATATCGATCATGGTAAATCCACATTGGCTGATAGAATCATACAAGAGTGTGGAGCGGTCAGCGAGAGAGAATTAAGCTCACAGATGATGGACACGATGGATATCGAGCAGGAACGCGGCATTACCATTAAGGCGCAATCGGTAAGGCTTGATTATGTCAAAGATGGGGAACATTATGTTCTTAACCTTATTGACACTCCGGGTCATGTCGATTTTTCCTATGAAGTAAGTAAATCTTTAGCTTCAAGTGATGGCGCACTACTGATTGTGGATGCAGCACAGGGTGTGGAAGCACAGACCATAGCCAATGTCTATCTCGCACTTGACAATGACCTTGAGCTCATTCCCGTTATTAACAAAATAGACCTCCCTGCAGCAGAGCCGGAGCGCGTAGCAGAGGAGATAGAAACTTCCATCGGCATCGATGCGACCGATGCTGTTTTAGTCTCGGCAAAAACCGGTGTAGGGATTCGAGAGCTCATTGATGCAATAGTTGAGCGAGTACCTGCTCCAGTTGGAGATGCTGATGCACCGACAAAAGCCATTATTTATGACTCTTGGTTTGACCAGTATCTCGGAGCGCTTGCCCTTGTGCGTGTTTTTGATGGAGAAATCGCAAAAAATCAGACAATCAAACTTATGAGTAATGGTGAGGAGCATCAGGTACTTGATTTGATGTATCCACATCCGATTAAAAAGATCAAAACAGCTGCTATCAAAACAGGCGAGATCGGAATTGTCGTGCTTGGACTCAAAGAGGTCAGTGTTGTCAGTGTTGGCGATACCATAACAGATGCGAAGAATCCTTGTGCAGAGCCCGTCGGTGAGTATGAACCTGCAAAACCATTTGTTTTTGCAGGACTCTACCCAATTGATACGGACAAGTTCGAAGAGCTGCGTGATGCACTAGACAAACTCAAGCTTAATGACTCGGCACTCTCTTATGAGCCGGAGACATCTGTGGCACTAGGTTTTGGATTTCGTGTCGGATTTCTTGGTATGCTGCATATGGAGGTGGTCAAAGAACGACTTGAACGTGAATTTGGGCTTGACCTCATTGCAACAGCACCTTCGGTTGTCTATCATGTATTTTTAACAGATGGCAGTATGATTGAAGTACAAAACCCAAGCGAGTTGCCTGAAGTACAAAAGATTGAACGCATTGAAGAGCCTTATGTAAAAGCAACGGTTATTACCCCGAGTGAATATCTTGGCAATATTATGAACCTCCTTGTTTCAAAACGCGGTATTCAAAGCAAAATGACCTACCTTAACGAAGAGCGTGTTATGCTTGAGTATGAACTGCCAATGAACGAGATCGTCGTTGATTTTTATGACAAGCTCAAGTCTATCTCAAAAGGCTATGCTTCATTTGATTATGAGCCGAGTGAATTTAAACAGGGCGATCTTGTCAAACTTGATGTCAAAGTAGCAGGGGAAGTTGTCGATGCACTCAGCATTATCGTGCCGCGTTCATCTGCAGTGAGCCGTGGACGTGCACTTGTCAAGAACATGAAAGAGATCATCCCTCGTCAACTTTTTGAAGTAGCGGTGCAAGCCTCTCTTGGCAATCAGGTCATCGCCCGTGAGACTGTAAAATCTATGGGGAAAAATGTAACTGCGAAATGTTACGGCGGAGACATTACCCGTAAGCGCAAACTCCTTGAGAAGCAAAAAGCGGGTAAAAAACGTATGAAGTCCATCGGTAAGGTCAATCTGCCGCAAGAAGCGTTTATGTCTGTTTTAAAAATGGACTAAAACGAGACTATGAAATGTCTGCTGTGTGAGAACTACTCTCTTGCGCAGCATATCTGCAAAAAATGTCAGCAACTTTTTCTTACACCATCACTTTATAAACGAACACTTCCAAACGGTGTGCAAGTCTTCTCTTTTTACAGGTATGAAGATATTAAACAGTTTCTCTCTACCAAACATACAGACCTTGGTTATGCCATTTACTCTCTCATGGCAGATTTGAGTTTTAAAAAGTTTGCCAATGAGTTTCACACAGAGAGACAATTCATCTCTATCGGCATCGATGAAAACACAAAAAGTGCATACTCTCATGCCGCCATTTTAAACCATGCCCTCAAATCCCGCAATATAAAGCCGTTGCATAACAAACTCCTTGCACAAAACGAAGTCTCCTATTCCGGTAAATCTAAAGCCTTTCGATTAGCCAATCCAAGAGATTTTCGCATAAAAAAATTCAAACAAAGCGATGTCATCCTCGTTGATGACATCATCACAACCGGCACAACCCTCACCCAAGCCATCACAGTGATGCAAAAAGAGAACAAAGAAATCGCTTTTTGTTTAACACTTTGTGATGTCAAGATGACATAAAGGCCTAAAAAAGCCCTTTTAAAAGATTACCCACATCTTTGCCTAGATGTTTTTGTAGCTCTTTTGTTACTGCTTTTTCAGCCTCTTTTTTAATGATCTTACTTGCATCTACACTCACTTTTGGTGCATTTACATTGCCTTGCAGTTTTACGACTAGCGGATTGCCGTTTGCAGAGATGTCTATTGCAGAGTCAATGCGTTTTGTTTTAGAGTTTAACTTTGAATTTGTCGTTTTTATTGATGATGTATTTGATTTTAAATCAAGGGATGCAAGGATATGCTCTTTGTTTATCTTTGCAGAGATATCTCCTTTGAATCGTTGCTTATAGAGATCTATGTGCGCATACTGTTTTGTCAGATCAAGCACTTGATTGCGTGTGAATTTTCCATTTGAGAGAAAACCTTTTAAGTTCCCTTTTGCAGCAGCAAGATTATAATCGAGTTTTGCATCAATGTCAGCAGCAAGTACCTTTGGATAGATGAGCATATCTAAGATATCAAGTGTATGCAATTTATTGATATCTGCATGAAAATCATCATTGTGTAGTTTTGCGTCGAGTTTTCCGCCGGCCACATCACTGTGCATTGTAAAATCCAAATCTTTTGCTTTTTTCACTTCTCCATTTGCACTCAATGCACCTTTGAGATGACGCTGGCTTACAAAATAAAGTCTATCGAGATTATGAATTTTTACTCTATAATCACTTTGAAGTGAGCCATCATTTATATCAAAACGAGCTCTTTTTACATTGAGATTTGCAAGATTGGAAGCAAAATCGACTTTTGTATCTATGAGATTTTTACGCAAAGTTGTATAGGCTTGCATACCATACGAAACTTTTGGCATAGGCGATTGAAACTTATAGAGTTTCGTAAGCAGCCGGGAGTCTAAGAGACCTTTTTTTACGACTGTACGCACATCTCCTTGCAGATTTTTCATATCTGCATCTGTAATATTTACTTTCACATCTACCAATGCATCAGTATAGTGCGGTTGTTTAACCATATAAAGCAGCTTTTGCACCTGCAGATCTTTTATGTTTGCCTGTAGACTTTTTGGAGCGAATTCACGCAGTAAGGCTGCAAAAGTTGTTTTTGAAGCAGCTATGTCACTTTTTCCACTTATGAGCAGTTGCTCTTTTGTTCCTTTTACATTGCCGCTAAGGTACAGTGGCCCACGAATATCTGCGTGAGTCAGTGGTTTGAGTACCGCTAACTCTTTTACATTCACTTCATAGCGAAGAGCAAGTGTCAAAGGCTCAGGCTTGACTCTTCCCGCAGAACTTAGCTTGGCTAGGTTGGAGTTGAGATAATATTTATAGTCTATATTATCTCCTTTGAGATCTGCTTTTAGATTCATAGCAAAACGTGTCTTTGGAATAGTCAAATGAAAGTCTTTTTTCATAACAGCAGAATTAAGCAAACCCTCTTTTGTCTGCAGCAGAATATTACCATCGAGTTGATGCGGTGTAATATCTTTAAAGTTCACATCAAGACCAACTGCCGCTGCTGCATACTGTTTTTGGTTGAGCATATGCAAAAGTGCAGAGAGGTCGAGATCTTGCACTTTTGCGATAATGGAAGTTGGATGTAAGTTTTTTAACACAATTTTATAACTAGTGTTACTTTTTGCAACATCACTGAGACCCTGTACTTTTATATCTTGCATATTTCCCTTGACTTTTCCCTCTGTAAAAAAAGAATCATTCAGCTTTGTCTTTGTAAGCGCTTGCAATGAAGATAACTTCTCTAAAGCAAGTTTATATGTCAGGTCAAAATCCTGTGAAAAAAGAGAGTATGTTCCCTCTACGCTTATACGATTTTCTTTGTTGAGTTGTAAAACTATATGCAACGAACTCATACACAGAGTAAACTGTTCTAACGAACTTTCAAGCTTTGTCTGCTCTTTTATTTGTGCTTCAATAAGCGGCTTGAGCATACTATTGCCCACTGCTGTAAAGAGAGCTACATAAGCAAGAGCCACCAAACCAACAAAGGCACCAATAATCCAATAGATATATTTCATAACCGACTCCAAATTTCTTGTTTGTATTATGATACTATATTAATATAACAATTTTACTAAGGAGAAGCAAGGATATACTTGATATAGATTGACTCAAGTTTATTTATCTATAAATTGCAAGTTATACTTGACATTATTACGCTCAATGTGTATAATACGATTATCTTTTAAAAAAAAGGGGTAATAAATTATTATGTCTAATGAAAATAGAGAGAATGAGAATATTAATGAAAACGAAACGAATATGAATGAAGAAGCTGAAGCAGATGCGAATGCAGCGGAAAATGAGCTTGAACTACTTCAAAAAGAGCTAGATGCCTGTAATGACAAATATGCACGAGTTCATGCCGACTTTGACAATATCAAAAAAAGACTCGAACGTGAAAAATACACAGCAGTAGAGTATGCAAATGAAAAATTTGCAAAAGATATGATTCCTGTTGTTGATTCACTGCAAATGGCACTTAAATCTGCCGATGCAGATGCAGAACCTCAGGAGTTGATAGAGAAGCTCAAAGAAGGTGTTGAGCTTACATTGAAACAATTTATGACAGCCCTTGAAAAGCATGGTGTGACTATGGTATCTCACGATGAACCGTTTGATCCAAACATCCACAATGCTGTTCAAAGTGTTGACCATCCAGAGATTGAAAGTGGAGAGATCGTTGAGACTTTCCAAACTGGATACAAATATAAAGAGAGACCGTTGCGTGAGGCAATGGTTGTAGTGGCGAACTAAATTCGTCACCTCTATGCAACATAAGTTGCAAAAGTTATTTTGAAAACTTACTATAATTACATCGTAATAAAAATAAGTTTTCCGCCTCCATTGGAGGCAAAGACGCTAAGCGTCATGAGCTTCCCGCTGAGGGAAACCAAGCGTTAGCGTAAGAAGCGGGATTACTCCCGATTCTGTGACAAAAGGGAATGAAAAGGTTCCCTTAAATTTTTGAAAAAAATTAAAGGATAATAAAATGAGTAAAGTAATAGGAATAGATTTAGGAACAACAAACTCTTGTGTGGCAGTATATGAAGGCGGTGAAGCAAAGATCATCCCAAATGCAGAAGGGAAAAACACGACACCTTCGGTTGTAGCATTTACAGATAAAGGTGAAGTCCTTGTAGGTGATCCGGCAAAACGTCAGGCAATCACAAACCCTGAGAAGACAATCTCTTCAGTAAAAAGAATCATGGGTCTGATGATGAACGAGGAAAATGCAAAACTCGCTCAAAGCAAAGTTACTTATAAAATAGTAGATAAAGACGGAATGGCAGCTGTTGATGTTGCAGGTAAAGTATATACACCGCAAGAGATTTCAGCAAAAATTCTTACAAAACTAAAAGAAGATGCTGAAGCTTACTTAGGTGACAAAGTTACAGATGCAGTTATTACAGTTCCTGCATACTTCAACGATTCACAAAGAAAAGCAACAAAAGATGCAGGTACTATCGCAGGACTGAATGTTCTTCGTATTATCAACGAGCCGACTGCTTCTGCACTGGCATATGGATTAGATAGCAAAAATGATGAAGATGTACTTGTTTATGACTTGGGTGGTGGTACATTTGATGTAACAACACTTGAAATCTCTGATGGAACTTTTGAAGTACTCTCAACTGATGGAAATGCATTCCTTGGTGGTGATGACTTCGATAACAAGATCGTTGATTTCTTAAATGATGAGTTCAAATCATCTCACGGAATCGATCTTAAAAATGACAAAATGGCACTGCAACGTCTTAAAGATGCGGCAGAAAGTGCGAAAAAAGAGTTAAGTTCTGCAACTGAGACAGAGATCAACTTACCATTCATTACAATGACAGAAGCAGGTCCACAACACTTGGTTGTAAAACTTACTCGTGCTAAATTCGAGGGAATGATTGATTCACTTGTTGATGAGACTATGGATCATATTCAAGTAGCAATGAAAGATGCAGATTTAAGTAAATCTGACATTAAAGAGATCATTATGGTCGGTGGTTCAACTCGTGTGCCATTAGTACAGAAAAAAGTATCTGATTACTTCGATGGTAAAGAGCTTAACAAGTCTGTAAACCCTGATGAAGTTGTTGCAGCAGGTGCGGCAATTCAAGGTGGTGTTTTACGTGGAGATGTAAAAGATGTTCTTTTACTTGATGTTACACCTCTTTCACTTGGAATTGAGACACTTGGTGGTGTTGCAACAAAAGTAATTGAAAAAGGAACTACGATTCCTGTAAAAAAATCACAAATCTTCTCTACTGCAGAAGACAACCAACCAGCTGTGTCTATTAATGTAGTTCAAGGAGAGCGTGAGTTCGCTAAAGACAATAAATCTTTAGGACTTTTCGAGTTAACTGATATTCCGGCAGCACCACGTGGTGTACCTCAAATCGAAGTTACATTCGACATTGATGCCAATGGCATCTTAACTGTATCGGCACAAGATAAAGGTACAGGTAAAGAGCAAAAAATTACTATCTCTGGAAGTTCAGGACTCTCAGAAGAAGAGATTAACAAAATGGTAGCAGATGCTGAAGCGCATAAAGCCGAAGATGAAAAACGTAAAGCACTTGTAGAGCTTAAAAATCAAGCGGATGCACTTATTGCACAAACAGAGAAATCTATGAGTGAAATGGGTGAAAGTCTTGACGCTGATGAAAAAGCGAAAATTCAAGCAGCTATCACTGATCTTCAAGAAGTTCTTAAAGATGAAAATGCTACAAAAGAGCAGATCGAAGAGAAAGTAAAAGCACTTACAGAAGCAAGCCATAAAATGGCTGAGCAAATGTACAAAAAAGAGCAAGGCGCTGAAGCAGGCGCTGCAAACCAAGGTGCTAAAAAAGATGACGACGATGTCATCGATGCAGAGATAGAGTAATTACTCACTCTCTCTCGCACCACACTAAAAGGTCTTTCGAGAAAACTCGAAAGGCCTTTTTTCATTTAAGGACTATTTTTCAAAGTCCTTTTTGGCAATCTGCCAAGCAGAGTAAAAATCTACAATCTTTCCACCATGTTTTTTTGAAACGCTTTTGCCAACTCCAAGTTTTTAAAAGCATATTTACTTACCGGACTCATAGTTCCTTTTACATCACTTCCAACAACATAAAAAGCTTCTGTTACAGGGATGAATTTCAAAGAATCAACATCCACAACCATTGGATTCTCCAACTCTGCACCTTCATTGATATGCGCACTCATACAATGTAGTGAACAGTATTGTATATTTTTACCATCTACTTTAGCCGCATGATTCGTTTTATAGAACATTACTAAATTCATGCCACATATCGCACAACTTTTTTTATTTGGACCACTCTGTACAAGCACGGCATCTTTTTCATCTACACTTTGGAACATTTTATGAACTGCTGGTTTTTGCACCTCGTTGTTTGTTACACTTTTATTCTCTTTTTTTACAACTTTTGGCTTTGCATCTGTCTGTACTTTTGGTGAAATATTTTGACACCCTGTCATAACGAGAACAGATAATGAAAAAAGAAATAATTTTAACATCAAATATCCTTTGCTTTTCCCTATTTTATCAAATTATTATTACAATAGTGTTAAGCTTATAGATATGAAATCAAAAATTAAACGCTATAGCAAAGAAGTACTCTATTTTATTATTACAATGACAATTTTCGCCAATATATTGAGTCTCTATAAAGCACAATCACTCAGCAATGCACCTTTGGATATCAAAGAGTTCAAACTTATTGACAATAGCAATTATACTATTAAAAACAAACCTGTTCTTATCCACTTTTGGGCAACATGGTGTCCTACCTGTAAACTTGAAGCATCAAACATCAACCTGCTTTCAACCTCTTACCAGATCATAACCATTGCTGTAAAATCAGGCAGTGATTATGAGATAAAAAAATATCTTGATGAACATGGCTACGACTACAGAGTTGTCAATGACAAAGACGGCGCACTCTCACGCAAGTTTAAAATTGCAGGATATCCAACAACTTTCATTTATGACAAAGAAAAAAACCTCGTTTTTAAAGAAGTTGGTTACATCTCTACACTGGGGCTTTGGCTGCGACTTCTTTGGGCAGGAATGAAATAGATGCAGCACTTTGAGTTTCAATATCCTTATGCATTTGTGCTCCTGCTGCTTATCATCTGTATCTACAAATGTCCTCTGAGTATTCAAAAGATTATTTTTCCCCATACAACACTTTTTACGCAAAAAGCACAATGGTTTCATAAAGAAAAACTGCTCTACTCCATTATTTTAACCCTGCTTGTCACTGCTCTTGCCTCTCCTATTTCTTATGATGCAAAAAGTGCTCAGCAACGAAAGGGGCGAGACCTTGTCTTTGCTCTTGACACCAGTGGTTCTATGGATGAGAGTGGTTACTCTAAGGAGAATCCTAAAGAGAGTAAGTTTTCTATTTTGCAAAAACTCATTAAAAGTTTTGTCACAAAAAGGTTTGATGATAATGTCGGTGTTGTTGTTTTTGGCTCCTACGCTTTTGGCTCAGTACCTATTACCTACGACATGAATGCACTCAAATATCTGCTTGATTATTTAGAGGTTGGTATGGCAGGAACTTCTACTGCAATTGGAGACGGCATCAGTCGTTCACTCGAACTGCTGCAAAAATCATACGCAAAGAATAAAGTGATTATTCTCATAACCGATGGCTATCAAAACAGTGGAATCACACCAATAAAAGATGCAGTAGCACAAGCAAAAAGAGGCAATGTAAAAATCTATACTATCGGGCTTGGAAGTGAACAGGATTATGATAAAAAACTTTTAAAAAGAATAGCAAGTGATACCGGCGGTGTTACTTTTAATGCGCAAAACGCTGAGGCTTTGAAAAATGTATATGAGGAGTTAAACTCTCTTGAACCAAGTGCTATTCGCTCGCAGCACTATCTCAACAAGCATATGCTCTTTAGCTATCCCTTAGCTACTGCAATCTTACTCCTGCTTTATCTTCTTGCAAAGAGGAGGGTATAAATGACACTCCTTAATGCTTGGGTACTCTTTGGGCTCATTCCTATTTTCTTTATATATAAACAACACGCAAATCCAAATGGCTCTACAAAACTACTCTACCTCAGTTTGGTCTTTATGTTTATGGCTATGGCAAGACCTGCCTATGAAAATGCTATTGTCGATGAGAAATTTGATTCAAGCGACTATATAATAGCACTCGATGCCTCTTACTCTATGCAAGCAGATGACATAAAACCAAGCAGATATATTATGGCAAAAGAGGCAATAAAAAAACTTTTTTCCCTGCATCCAAAAGACAGGTTTACACTCTTTGCTTTTACCTCAAACCCTTTACTCATTTCTCCGCCAACAAGTGACTCTTCTATAAGTATACTCGCTTTAGAGAGTTTAAAACCAGAATATATCCTTACCAAAAGTACAAATCTCTACAAACTCTTTGAAACAATTTCAAAAATCTCTCTAAAACAAAAAAATCTTATCTTATTCAGTGATGGCGGAGATGAGCACAATATCGCACAACTGTTAAAAATCGTAAAGCAAAACAATATCAAGCTTTTTATCGTTGCTACAGGAACGAAGAAGGGTGCTGCTCTTAAAAAAAACGGGAAATATATAAAAGACATATACTCCTCTATTGTTGTCAGTAAAATCAATCCTTCTCTTCAAGAGTTAGCCCGTCTCAGCGGTGGAAAATATTACGAACTTACTTCTTTACAGATCATTGAAAAGCTCTCTCGTGATATCTCTCAGCAAAGTACAAAACAGGAGAATATTCATATAAAGAGCTATAGTGAATACTTTGTCATTCCACTCACTGTTGCCATCCTTCTTTTCATCTCGGCTATCACGAAGCTGCCTCGTTTACTGTTGGGAGCTTTTTCCCTTCTCTTAGTTACCCATAATGTAAATGCCTCTCTCATAGACTTTGCCTATATAAAAGAGGCAAATGCATCTTATAAAAATAAAAACTATCTAAAAGCAGCAAAACTGTTTGAAAAGGTCACTCCAAGTGTAGAGAGCTACTACAACACCGCTACGGCTTATTACGAAGCAGGCCATTACAAAACTGCACTCAATTATTACACACAAATAAAGAGCAGCAATCCAAAAATAAAACAAAATATTTTTTACAATATGGGCAACTGTGCTGTAAAGCTCAAGCGCTATGACAGAGCTGAAAAACTCTATATACAGGCATTGGCATTCGGCAAAGACAAAGATGCTCTGCATAATCTTTATTTGCTGCGAAAAATGCGTCTCAAAACGGGTGTAAATATAATAGATATGCTTCCTTCAAAAAATGCCAAAGAGAAAAAAAGCAGTTCAAAATCAATTGCAAAACAAAAAGATAGCAAAAAAAACAGCGGTGGTAAAAATAATTCAAAACAAAACAGTGCGCAAAAAGCAAACAGTGGTACCAAAAGCACGAAACAATCAAAAAGCTCAAGCACATCACAGGGCAAACAGAAAAATCCAAAATACAATATGGGCTATAAAGCGTATGAAATCATCAATAAAGGCTACACAAATGAAAAAGAACCTTGGTAAAATAGTACTCTTTTTACTTCTGGCAAACAGTTTACTTTTAGCAAATAACTTAGCAACCTTTACACTCAAAGCGAATAAAACAACTGCTTATATAAAAGAGGCGGTACTCATAAACTTCACAGCCAAACAAAAGGACCATACGAATGTCATGTTCTTTTTTTTAAAGCCTAAGAAAAGCGATGCCTATGAAATCAAACTCCTGAGCAAAAAAACAACCGAACTCTCTTATCATAACTTCACAACAACTTTCACCTACGTTCTTTTTCCTTTAAAGGCTACAACACTTCATGTAGATTTTGACTTTACCATAAAAGAGGCAAGTGATGAAGCTGTTGCTCAAGTCTACACAGGCAGTCGAGATAATGTTAAGTGGATAGAGACGCAAGACACTCAGGTAAAGATTGAACCTTTAATCATACATGCAAAAGCACTCAAACAGGCGGTCGATCTCGTAGGTGACTTCACGCTCAATGCAAAAATCAATAAAACAAAAATAGATCAGTATGAATCCGTTAATCTGCTTTATACGCTAAAAGGAGAAGGGTATCGAGATAAAAATTTCAATATCTTAGATAAGATTGACGGTGTTGCAATATTTTCTGAGATCAATGATGCATATTCAAAACTAACCAAAAAGGGGTATGTGATACAAAGAGAGTTCATCTATGCTTTGAGTGCGCAAAAAAACTTTACAGTACCAAAGAGAGAGTTTCTGGCATATTCACCTACAAAACAAAAATACTATACCCTTGCAACGCCTCAGTATGATATTGAAGTTGAGCCAATAGATACAGCGACACTTCTTGATGCAGTAGAATCACCACAGAACAAACACATTATAGAGTTTGAGGAACTCAAACAGTTTTTTATCTATATTCTGATTTTTTTTAGTGGCTTTATTGCGGCCAAGTATCTACCAAACTCTTTGCAGCTTAGAAGCAAAGAAAAAAAGTTCGAAGATATTCATAATGCTAAAACAGCTAAAGAGCTGCTCGGGGTAATAACAAAAAACTACTCTCTGTCCATTTTTGAGAATGAAATAAAAGAGCTAGAGAGTCTTGTATATAAGAAAGAGAAAAATTATAATTTTAAAAAAATAAAATCTGATATACTCAAAAAGCTTAAGTAAAAAACTCTACATAAACTTTTTGGAGATACTTTTTAGCTTTTTGTGCTTTTTCGATTTTGACATCAAATATCTCTTTTGTTGCAGGGTATTTTTCACTATACTCTCTGTACATATCGCATTTACTGTCAATATTTCGATTGAACTGCTCTGTTACTGCTTGAAAATCTTCAGGTGTTGCAACCCACTGCATAAATTTTTGAAACATTCTCTCACGTACGTCAAGAGCAAAGGATTCATCAAGTTCAGCTGCCATTCCTTTGAGATCCCATCGTGAAAAATAGATACCACTCTTTACAGGAGGAAGTATCTCTTCATATATTGCTTTGAGATAATCGGGATAGTCCTCCCTGCTCTCATCTGAGCAGCTATCATCAACACAGGCAGCTTCCATTGCCCGTTTTTGCATCTCCTCAAACTCATTTCTTAACTCATTTCTTAACTCATTCAAATCTTTCATATCCATTTGTAAATCCTCTTTTATTTTATAAATTGTCGGTATATTTCTTCAGCAAGAGCTTCACCCTCTAAAGTACCATTTTTTTCCAGATAGGTACCAATGAGTTTTTCACCTTCACGCAACACGAAATCACACTTGTTATAGATCTGCACAAATTCATCTGCTTCATCTAAAAGCTCAACAGCACTCTCTTGGTACTCCTGTGCTATATATGCACCATTGACATGTGATTTTTTCATATTTGAGAGTGTAAAGTAAAAATCATCCTCACGTATATTCATCGGTATCATCATAGCATCAGCACCTTCTTCTTTGATGATTTTATTGAGCATCACAAAGAGACGGTTTGGACTTGCATGTTCTGCGATGAGCCCAAAAAGTTTCGTCTCTTTTTTTATTGCATCATTTGCATTCATTGTATCGATATTTTGCATATTTTCACCCATTATTCAATTCCCCATAATTCTTTGGCTTCTTCCTCTTCAATGCGGCATCTGCGGCAAAGCAGTTCACCGCCCTGATAGGCAAAGAAATTTCCACACTCATCACAACGCTTGATCGTAAAACGTACCAAAGTCTCAATTTTTGGCTCAAAAAAGTTTGCCAAAGAGAAAGTCGGTCGTAGTGTCAAAGAGTCCGGTTCACACACATCATGACAGCTATGACACTGCACACAAGAGAGCGGATTGAAATTTATTACCGAACCTCTAGCATCCGAACTCAAAGCTCCTGTCGGGCAAATTCTGTAACACATTTGACAATTCGTACAACTGCTCTCATCTAAATCTTTTTGAGAGATAAATGAAATATCAGCAACGTCAATGGTATGGAAAGTCTCTGGCACTTTTGCCCGTTTCATCGCCATAAGCAACAGGCTTCTTCTATCTGGAATGTTTTTTTGCTTTATTTTTGCAATATCTGCACTACTGAGCTTATGTACTTTTTGGCTTGTATCGCTTGACTCTACTTCGTTTTCAAACTGTTGTTTGATACTGACTGCTTTTTTAAGCCCCTCTTTGGAGAGCAATTTTCTTCTACTGAGTATCTCTTTTGCTTCATTTTCAATGGTAACATTCAATGCTTCTAAGGCAATTGACTTCTCTTGCTCCATCGCTTCTAAAATAAAATTGACTTCTTCGATTCTCTCTTCTATAAGCGGAAGGTTCTTATCTGCAATAGCACACTCTTTGCATGCACCGATATCAGCACTGATTTTTTGAGGCGAAATCAGTGCCATGCTTAGAAGTTCTTCAACACTTAGTGCTGCAATACACGGCAGTTCGTCTCTACAGCTTATTATCTCTTTATCATTTTCTAAAAAATTAAAAACATAATTGATAGGCTTGAAGTCATCCAGATCATATGCCGCAGTAGGACATACGGCATCACATCCGCCACAGCCGACACACTCACTTGGCGTGAAAGAGATAACACCATCGTTGATTTTAATCGTATCAACAGGACAGACCTCTACACACTTACTGCAAATGGCGAACTTGTTGGAAGTATGTATACATTTGGAGATGTCTAAAGTCAGTAAACTCATGTAGCGTATTTATACTCTTGTTCTTTTAACTTTGTTAGGTATTCAAAATCACTCATAGTAAACTCTAAAGCAAGGTCCGCAATATCATAATAAAAAGCAGTTCCTGCTTCACTTTTTACATTCAGTAAGAACATAGGCATCCACTCTAAGATATGATCACGCATGAATCCATACTGCAGTTGAGAGAGTTGTTTTGTTATCTCCATATCATTTGCTTCAAGTGCTTTTAATTCTGCTTTGCACAGTTCATACATAAACTCTAACTCAATGCCAATATGATCAGCAGACATTACACGTGCCTTATCAAGCGCGACATTAAATTCAAAAGCATTAAAAATAGCTTGCACAGGATTATCCCCACCTGTTTCCATCATTTGGTCTTCTCTTGTGTAAAAAGACTCATAGGGAACCAGATGGAGTAAAAAAAGGTTAGTAAAATCAACATTTAAATACTGTTCAATAAGATCTTTTCTATTTAGCTCTTCTCTTTTTTTCCACTCTTTATATGTCGGGAAAAAAGAGAGTATGTTTTCATCTTCTTCTATTAATTTTAATAGCCCTTCATCAACCTCACTCATTGTGAGTCTTGAAATCAATGCATATATATTTATACGTGCAATTTGTTCTTGTCTTAAATCATCATTCATGTAATTTTTTGCCTTAATGGGTATATATTGTTGAAAGTATATTAAAGCACCACTTGGAGTGGGCTTTAATAGTTAGAGTAATTATACGTCTTTAATCTTAAACTCATATGCCTTGTTAGATAAAGGCACTGCTGGACGTTTAATCCACCAAGGACGTCTTTGTGTATCATTTGCATCAAGTGGACGTGTTAACTTGTCTCTCCATGCTTGATAGACTTTAAAGTTGTTTTCATAGTCAACCCAAATATCACCGATCTTATCATCAGCATGTGCTTTTTCTATAACAACTTTTTGATGCCACGCATGGTTACCTGCGATTGGATCTGGATGCGAAGGAGCAACAGCATTTTGCCATGAACCACTAAGCCCATCCCACCAAATATTATCGAGATCTTTATTGAACTCTTTAAATTGCCATAGGTTATGCCCTGCGTGACGCTTTTGGATTCCCTCTGTTGGTTTAAGTGTTCCCACTTTACCATCATTTGTCATCTCATAAAGAGGTGCTCCAACACCCATGATACCTAATTCATGGTCAAATCCAGGGATTTTCACAGAATCTTTAAGTTTCCAACGACCCGCATGGTGAGAACATGCAAGAACACCTGGACGTGTAGCTTCAGTAGGTACTGCCATACCGACAAAGTAACCAGAGTCTAAGCCAGAAACAGTATCTGTAATTTTTACACGAATCGCATCACCACGTTTAATTCCAAGTTTCTCTGCATCTTTTGTATATATCCAAACCGGGTTATGGTTTTGAGAGATCTCCATAAGGTGTTTAGAATTTACAGAACGTGTATGAATATTGTATGGCAATCTAAATACAGTGTTCAGTGCAAACTCGTTGTCACCTTTCATCATAGAGTGGTGAACATGTGTCACGATGTGTTTCATTTTTTCATATTCACCCTCATTTCTTGGATAGATTGGAATAGCATACTCAGGCCATTTCCAATCAGTCAGCCATTCAGCGAAGAAATCAAGTTTCTTACTTTGTGTATGGAAACCTGCTAACACTTTTTTATCTTTAACGAGACCGATAGAGTGGTTACGACCATCATGCTCAACCCAGAGAACGCCGAATTTGTCTTTTTTCACTTCATCTTTATGGTATTTTTTACCATGTGCATATACATATTTACTATCCACTTTTAGCTCTTCTTCTTGTGGTTTGTAAACATTAGTTTTTTCAGTCCAAGCTCCATGATCTCTCATATAACTATAGACTGGGAACTCTTCACCTTTGTACATGCTTGTAGCTGTCTCTTTTAGTCTTGGAAGAAGACTCATAGCTGCATCAAAATACTCTGGTACAGTAACAGCACGAGATGGATCTTTTTTACTTGCCCAGTATTTTCTAATACCTAAACTTCCATCAGGATCAACATGATGTACCATGATATTTGGCCAGAACTCACTCTCTTCCCAAACTTCACCAAGACCAAATTTCATATGCGCCACTAATGTAGCACGAGCAGGATCTTTTGCTTTCCAACCAGCTTTTTCAGCCGCAACACGGAGAACCGCTTGACGGAACTCAATACGCTGTTCAGGTTTTGAAGGCGTCGACTGTTGATCGTTTCTCTCACCTGCAAGCCCTACTGGGAGTACATAGTCACAGTACCAGTTCGTCTCAGACCAAGTTGGAGAAAGGTTAAAGCTCAATTCGAACAGTTCTTCATTTTTAAGTGCTTCAATCCATCTGAATCCATCTGGGTTAATCCAAACCGGGTTATACATACGCGGCATGTAAACAGCAACTTTCTTAGGTACTTTAAGTCCTCGTTTTGTCCATTTTTCTTGCCACTCTTTATCCATCAACAGGTGTGGATAGATATGACTTAGCTCATATGTAGAGAGTGGATATTCAGGCGGCCAGATAGTTTCATTCCAAACATCGACTTTTGGAGGTCTCTCACCTGCAACAGTAGCCTTATCTCCCTTACCGGCAACAGAAATTTCATGCCAGTGATGGAATGATGTTCCACCGATATCACCACGTAATGCACCACGAAGTGCTAACGATAGGAAACCTGCACGCGTAATCATCCAACCACCACGGTGCGCAATCGGACCTGCACGCCATAAATATGTTGCAATCTTATCACCTGCATCTATATACATTTCCCATAGCTGATCAAGTTTGTGATTCATGCCTTCAAGTTTACACTCTTTAATAACAAACTCTTTTGTATACGGTGCATATAACTCTTTTGCAAGTTCAATGAAGTCTTCATAGCTATCACCGCTTGGCATCTTAGAAATATATCCATACTCTACCATTTTCTTGAGATACGCTTTGTTATCCATTAAGCGATCCCAGTTAACCCACTCTTTTACAAAGTCATGTGCTACGAGATCTTCCCCATTTTTATCTTTTTCATGCAATACGCGATTTGCAAGATAAAGATAGAGTGCAGTCTCTGTACCTGGCCAACATGGAATCCAAAGATCAGCCATACCTGCTGAGTTACTCATTCTAGGATCAAGTACAACCATCTTCGCACCACGTTTACGTGCATCAGCAATTAAACCTGCTGACTGTTGGAAGTAGTGACCTGCATCAGCTGCGTGAGATGATTGCAGGAATACTAGTTGTGCATTAGCCCAATCCGGTGAGTTTCTATCATCGTTTGCCCACTGAATTGTACCTTCACGAGCACCTGCAGAACAGATATTTGTGTGAGAGTTGTAACCATCAAGTCCCATCGTATGTGGTACACGGTGACCAAAACCATTCTCATTTGGGCGACCGACATGATAAACAATAGATTTTTTAGAGATCTCATCACCAGTTTTAAGCGTATCGTGCATTTTCTTACCGATTTCAGCCATTGCTTCATCCCAAGTCGTACGAACCCATTTTCCTTCACCACGTTTAGAACCAGGTGCACGTTTAATTGGGAATGGAATACGGTCAGGATCATACATTTGGGAAAGTACTGCATAACCTTTTGCACAGTTTCTACCACGAGAACCAGTATGAAGTGGGTTACCCATATACTTTCTAACTGTCATAGTATCTTTATTTACCCATGCAGTAAGACCACACCCTGCTTCACAGTTTGAACAAACTGTAGGAACGATTGTATAGTCATTAACTTGGATACCGTCTGGATTTTCAGCTGAACGCACACCATGACGCTCAATACCACCACGTTTCCAGTCTGATCCATCAAGTTCTTTAAAACTATCCCACTCAGATTGCGGAGGATAGAATGAAATTTTTTCAGGAGTGTTTGTAAACTTCGAGCTTGCTACAGATTCTGCAGCAGCATCAGTTTCAAAAACACCCTTTGCTATAGCTACACCAGCAACGCTAAATGCAGCACCTTTTAAAAATGTTCTTCTACTTTGTAAATACATTTATACTTTCTCCTTAACTAAGTGGTAATAATTGTGGAATTACTAGCCAAACATGTTTAACTACCCACAGACCTACGATTGCTAAAATAGCCGCAAGATTTAACATCGCACTACTTTTGCTCACTCTATAGAGTGCTACAAGCAACATTGGTAAAATGTATGCCACCCATTGTCCAATCCAGAACATTGTTGCATATTCACCATCACCTTTTACGTAGTGTAGAATTGCTGCAACTTCTTCTGCTTTCATTGCACCAAAGATATACTCTGACATGTAGATAATAAATGCCATAAGTGCACTTAAGCCTAAAATAGAAGCAAAGAATTGTTTTGTTTCGTCACTCAGTTTTGAGCCGCCAAGTAAAATGATAGCTGCAGAACCAGAAAGTGTCGCTGCTAAAATCATTTGTACTGCTTCTGTCGGCATTTGCCACAGTTCACGAGCAGTTGCTTCTGCCATAATTCCTGCTGTATAGAGTGTAACAGGGATTGCAAGCAATGTTGTCCAAAAAAGAAGCTTATCAAATGCTTCTACTTTCTTTTGGAAACCTAAAAGGATCATTAAAGACTCTAAACCAACAAAAACTGTCGCCATCCATGCACCTATTGTAATTGCTGATGTTAAGTGTGGGTAGAAAAATATATGCCACATTCTAAATGGTTGATGCAGATCAGCCAATGTGAAGAGTAAAAAGATATTCATCATAACAAATGAAACGATAAGTGTCGAAGTTCTTAGCCCTTTCATCTCATCAGGATTTTTTCTAAGTAATAAGAAAAGCATAAAGATTAAACCTGTACCAATGCTTTTCGCCCACATATTCATTGTTACATACCAGCCCCAAAATATTTCTGGTAAAGCTACGTCCAAAGTTACTACTGCATGTGTTGCAGCTAAAGATTCATGTACCATTAGTGATGCCCTCCTAGTGGAAGATGTGTTATGTTATTAAACAAGTTATAACCTTCTTCTCTTTCAGATGCAAGAGGGTTAAGGTGTACTTGACCAGCGCCAACATAGAAGTGATGTGGATTAGTACCCTTTTCAGGTTTACGAACTTGAACGTCTCTATGCTCTTGAATATACTTAGAGATATTTGATGTCGGATCATCCAAATCTCCAAAAATATTTGCTTCAACTGGACATGCAACAACACAAGCCGGCATCACAGAAGAGGCGATACGGTGTGCGCAGTATGTACATTTATCAGCAGTTTGCGTCTCAGGATCAATATAGATAGCACCATATGGACACGCCATAACACAACCGGCACAACCGATACATCTCTCTTTATCTATATTTACAATTCCATTTTCAATATAGTGAAGAGCAGATACAGGACAGATTCTCTCACATGGAGCATTCTCACAATGATTACATCTAAGAGGTGTAAATGTTCTCTTAGTTTCTGGGAAAGTTCCCACATCTACATATTTAACACGAAGTCTCCATGTACTGAGTGGAACTTCATTTTCCACTTTACATGCGATCTCACAACCTTTACATCCCATACAAAGATGCAAATCAACTAGGAAACCTAATTGCATATATTCTCCTTTGGCCTATTACGGCTTAATTAAGATTTATAACTACGACTTATTAACATTAAAAGAAGCCCTTATGCACGGCATTTCAGGCTTTTTTTACTATGTCTATATTAACTAACAAAACTTAAAGAAGCCTAA
>VCAX01000140.1 GCA_013607665.1 Campylobacterota bacterium
TACTTAAATCTAGCAATGTTAAATCTCAGATATGGAAGCGATAGTCGAAAAATTTTCAATCGTATGAAGAAAAAATATGCATAAGTATGGTGCTACTATTGTTATAATACAGATGAAGAACGGTTTAGGATTTTAATGAAAAAAAGTTTCGTAATATTTCTCTTTTTAAGCAGCACTCTTTTTGCCAAAGAAGTAAGCCTTGAAGATATTTTTAAGCACGCCTCCAAGAACGCTTTGAGCTTAAAGATGAAACAGCTCGATGCCTCTATAGAGGCAAGCGGTATTGAGAGTGCGGAGTCTGGATACTATCCTACTTTTAATGTTGTCTATAATACTGAGTATACGGAGTCTTTGGACGGGATACCGCTGGGAACCGAATCGGTAGGCGGTATTACCATATCCAACGGAACCCGCTATCAAAGCTCGGCCGCACTGCAGATGAACTATAACCTCTATAGTTTTGGAGCCACAGATAAAGAGGTCCTCGCGGCCAAACACTCCACACAAGCAAAAACAAAAGAGCAGTGTCTTCAGGAACAACAGCTCTATGAGCAGATCCTGGAAAAATATGCGGATGCACTCAAACTTCAAAGAGATGAAAAATATAAAAAAGAGATGCTTTTGGTGAGAAAAGAGCCCTACAGTGCAAAAGAGAGACTCTACAGAGCAGGACAGTACTCTAAAGTCGATCTCGGTGATGAAGCGATCTATATCATCTCGCTGGAGCGCGATATCGAGAACGCCCTTTTACAGTATAAGCAAGATATCATCAAACTCTCAGAACTGAGCTATATGCCTCTGGATGCAGAGGATAGTTTGATCTCAATAGCAATCGATAATAACGACACCGCTCTTCTCTCCTCGTTTGAGACAACGACGCAAGCACATATGCTGCAAACACAGATCGAAGCAAAAAAAGCACAGATAAGTCTGCAGAGACGCAAACAGCTGCCCTCGCTTTCCATGTACGGCAACTACTATCTCTATGCCTCTGATCCAAAAGAGTATGATTACCCCATAACGCATATGAGACAAAAGAGTTGGAATATAGGCTTC
>VCAX01000141.1 GCA_013607665.1 Campylobacterota bacterium
TAAATTCAAAGATATCAGTATCTTCACCAACTTTTAAATTTACAACTCTATTTTTCTGTGTATCAAATTGAAAATTTTCAAATGCTTCAATCTGTTCTATAATCTCTTCTGCCATTTTCAAACCTTTTTTCATAGATAAAACAGTTGCCATTAAGCTTTGAAGTATTCAACATTAGATTATTGATTTTAACTAATAAATCCTTCATAATACCTCCTTAGCAACTGTAAATATACGTTTTTGTGAAACATCTTTATGTCTCATACTTATAACTCGAACTACTGAACATAACATCGCTTTTGATGGTTTATATCCTGATGCTTTGACTAAACTTTCTATCTCTGATTTTAATTGTATATCTGACATTTTTATTCCTTTAAAATAGATACCCAACTCTAAATGTGTATCTTGTTTTTTCAAGTGGTTGATACTCAGCTACATTATAGTGTGCCAAAAATGAAACACCCATTCCTACATGAATTTTAGGTTTGCCAAATGGTAAAAATTCCACTTCCGGAGTAATATATCCAACCGTTCCGCTAAATGCTTTAAATGGCAGTTTTGAACGCAGAACAGGATTTGTATCGTCTCCCATATCTGTATGGCTATTGTGCTTACCGTTGTATTCAACTCCCAAGTTAATTTTCTCTGTAACGGCTGCCGTAAAAGAGAGGTCATAACTTAACTCATCTCCAAAATCATAGTTATGCTCTGCTTTTGGTCTGTAAGTGTACATAGTGTTAAAATCAATTCTCATCGTATCACTAAGCATTTTTGAAACACCAACTTCTGCTTTATACTCATACTCGCCTGTTCCCATCTGTGTTGGAAGTGGTGTATTTGTATTTTGTGCAAAAGGTGGTGCTTTTTTTAAACCATTATCAGTTGAACCTGTTGGCAGTTTTACTCCAACACCAACTGAGAGTTGGTACTCATACTCTTTCATAGGTAAAACAACATATCGCTCTATAACAACTATATCGCCAACGCCTTTATTGTCGATAGCAACATCGTTTGGACCTAGTTTTGCAGTTGCATCTATA
>VCAX01000014.1 GCA_013607665.1 Campylobacterota bacterium
TAAAGTTTTAATTAATAATATCACTTGTATAATACTTCAAAACAATAAAATGTAAAAGGAAATCCTAATGGGTAAATATATTGAACTAACTGCTGATAATTTTGAAGCGACACTTGCAGAGGGTGTAGCACTTGTAGACTTCTGGGCTCCATGGTGTGGACCGTGTCGTATGATCGCTCCTGTAATTGAAGAGCTTGCTGAGGATTACGATGGAAAAGCAAAAATCTGTAAAGTAAATACAGATGAAGAACAAGAGATCGCTGTAAAATTCGGTATTCGTTCTATTCCAACTGTAATGTTCTTTAAAAACGGTGAAATGGTTGATCAAATGGTTGGTGCTGCTTCTAAACAAGCATTCGCTGACAAACTTGACGCTCTTTTAGCGTAATTTCAGGCTTGTAAGGGTGGCAAAACGCAAAGGAGGCAAAAGCCTCTTTTCGCTCTCAACCCTTTTAGCTTCTTTCTTCGGTGCCGCGATGATAGCCGGTGCCTTTGCTTACTTCAACTACAAATTTTCTGAGTATAAATTTATTGACTTCAAAGAGTGGTCTTTTTATGAAAAAAATGATATTTTTCTGTCGGAAGCAGAGAGATATATCGTTATTTTTTACTCCTCACGCAAGAAAGGGAGTATGGAAAAACTGGCAAACCTAGAACTTGACACTCCTGTTTTAGCAATAGACTACTATAATCAAGTACACGAAAATTCAAAAAATACAACATTTTTACGTGCAGGTACAAACACATCGTTACAGTTTATTCAACGATTTAATATTTATAAAGTCCCTTCCCTTTTCTTTATCAAAAGAATCAAAGAGACTCTTTATAAACAAGTTAGTATGATACATAAACTTAATACGCTAGAAAATATCAAGGAGAAAAAATATGAGTAATAATATATTAGACTGCGCTATTGTTGGTGGTGGTCCTGCTGGTCTTACTGCAGGTCTCTACACTACTCGTGGCGGACTTGAAAATGTCACAATGTTTGAAAAAGGGATGCCTGGTGGACAGATTACGCAAAGTTCTGAAATTGAAAACTATCCTGGGGTAACAGGAGAGATCACAGGAATGGATCTGATGATGCCATGGCCCGAGCAGTGTCAAAAATTCGGTCTCAAACACGATATGGTAGAGATCAAACAGATACGAAAAGATGGTGATATCTTCTCTGTGATTCAAAGTGATGATACTATTGTTCACACACACTCTGTCATCGTCTGTACCGGATCATCTCCACGCCGTGCAGGCTTTAAAGGAGAAGATGAGTTCTTTGGAAAAGGAGTGAGCACCTGTGCCACTTGTGATGGTTTTTTCTATAAAGGCAAAGAGGTAGCCGTTATTGGCGGTGGAGACACTGCTCTAGAAGAGGCGCTCTATCTCGCTAAGATCTGCTCAAAAGTTTATCTTATCCATAGACGTGAGAGCTTCCGCGCAGCACCAAACACGGTTAAGCGTGTTCAAGAGAATGATAAGATAGAACTTGTACTCAATGCCACTCCTGATGAAGTCTATGGTGATGCAATGGGTGTAACAGGCATTAGAGTCAAAGAGACATCAGGCAATCTTCGTGATATTGCAGTTCCGGGTGTTTTTGTCTTTGTGGGCAACGATGTCAACAATCAAACACTCATTCAAGATGACGGTACTTTTTTATGTGATGTAAACGAGCAGGGACAAGTGATTGTAGATCTGAGCATGAAAACATCTGTAGCAGGTCTTTTTGCAGCAGGTGACATGCGTATAGAAGCACCAAAACAGGTTGTATCAGCCGCAGGTGATGGAGCTGTAGCTGCAATTAGTGCTATTGCATATGTCGATGAACTATTAAACTAAAAGGATAGAAATGGAAAAAATCAAAGTAGGTGTATTTGGAGCAAGCGGAAGAGTTGGAAAACTACTCATTGAAGATTTGAAACAGACCGAAGGGATGGCTCTGAGTTCGGTTTTTGTACGAAACTCTTTGGATTTTGCCATTGATCCTTCTGTACTTGTTACATCAGATATGCACGCATTTATCTCTGCAGCGGATATTATTATTGACTTCTCTTTACCTGATGCATGTGAGGCACTTCTAGAAGAGGTAATGAAAACACCAAAACCTTTAGTCATTGGAACAACCGGCTTAAGTGTGCATCAGCTCAATCTTTTAAAGCAGGCAAGTGAAATGATGCCTGTTTTATATGCAACCAATATGTCCTTGGGAGTAGCACTGCTGAACAAACTCGTCTATCAGGCTTCAGCAGCCTTAGAAGGTTTTGATATTGAGATCGTTGAGATGCATCACAGACATAAAAAAGATGCCCCAAGCGGAACAGCTCTTACACTTGCCGAGTCAGCAGCAAAAGGACGCAAGCTCAATCTTGATGATGTTCGCGTGAGTGGACGTGACGGTAATATTGGAGAGCGCTCTAGTGATGAAATTGCAGTAATGGCGCTACGTGGCGGCGATATAGTCGGACGCCATACAGTCGGCTTTTATAATGATGGCGAGTTCATCGAGCTAAACCACACGGCAACCTCACGCAACACCTTCTCAAAAGGTGCACTGCGTGCAGGTAAATGGCTGGCATCCCAAGAAGCGGGACTTTACTCAATTAGCGACTGCTTAGAGCTTTAGATCTCTAAAGCTGATTTTGCAAGCTTTGCCCACGCAGAGTTTGGATCAGCTTTTATCGCTTCATTATAGGCTTCTTGCGCCTCAACATCTCTCCAAAGCTTACCAAGCACCATACCAAGCAAATACTTCTGTCTTGCCCTTTCACTGTTACTCAGTTTGAGATTATCCAGTGAACGAATGATTTTGAGTGCACTGCTGTAGTCATTTTTATTCATATATGCACCATAAAGGGCAAACTCAATATAAGGGCTTTGTGCATGGGAGCCTGAGCGTTTTTGGATCTGCATGACTTTAGAGCCATACTTGATGATCATATTGTCATCTTTACGTTCATCTCCCAATGCAACCATTGCAACATATCTGTCTATATCTTTATAATCCAGTCCAAAAATCTCTTCTATCTTCGCCATAGCTTTGATCATATTCTCTTTTTCTTCAAGACGCTCATATGCATCAAAAAGGTATCTAAAGACATCTTTATAAGGCGATGTTTTTGGTCTGTCAATAAGAGCAATAAGATCTTTTGCAACATCTACCACTTCACTGTAGTTCCCCGTTTCAAAATCTATTTTCAAGTATCTATAAAGCCATTTTTTACGCTCATCGATTTTTTTGGATTTGAGGTGTTTTGCCGCAATAGATTTAGAGAGCTTATAGTCTCCTCCTTTCATACCACACGCATATATACCGTCATCCCAGCTATCTGAGAGTGTAATATTGTACTCATTCGCTACGACAAGTACATTCTTACAGTTTTTCTCCTCTAAAGATATCTCCATCAAACCAACAGCCGCTTTTTTAATGATATCATCGACATCTGGGAACTTACTCCCATCAAGCTCTTTTAATCTATCCTCTAAAGCAAGTACATCTGCATATTGCTTCTCTTGCAAAAGGAGTTTTGCTTTTTCATAGAGTGCTTTTTGCGCGATAATATCTCCAGCATACTCTTCAATGAGTTTGTCATACTCTGCTAGTTTCGCACTGGCGTTTCGCTCGTAATTTTCAAAGAAAAGACCATCTTTTGCTGTCTGAACAACATCAATATAGTCACCCTCAGGAAATTTTTTAATGTAGCTGTTAAGTGCTGATAACGCCGCTTTTTTATCTTTTGTTTTTGCCAACCACAGCGCTTTGTCTTTTAGCAGCTCTTCATACTCATCATAAGTAGGTCCCATTGCCTGTAGCAGTGCATCAGCAATCGCTGCTGCAGTTTTATACTCTCCTGCATCCGCAAATTTCTCCATCATCTTCATAGATGTTTTTAAATTTTGCATAAAGAAATCTGCTTTTGCACTTATGATCTTCATAGCATATTTTGAAGCTTTTTTAGGGGAGTGTTCCAACAGTATCTTCGCTAAATGGTATGCTGCTGCAGCGGCAACTTCAAGATTTTTTGTTTCATACAGCGCTTTTTTATAGTACTTGATCGCTTCACGGTTTCCACCCGAATCTTCAAGCATCTCTCCTTTATAGATATAACCCCACTGCGCATATACATTTCCCTTATGCTCACTGAAAAGTCTGTCAAAAAAGTAATCCGCATCGGTATTTTGTCCTATCTTTGCATAGGCATTAGCCATTAAAGATAACACTTCGGGAATATTTTCATCAGAAGAGTATTCTCGCAAAAACTCTTTTGCCAAAGCGATGACATTATCATAATCTTTCATTTTAGAGTAAATATTTATCTTATAGTAGATAAGTTCTGATTTAAACAAGGTATGCGGATATGCCGCAAGCACTTCGTCAATCATATCCAGAGCATCTTCATAGCGTTTTTTTGCAAAATATCTTTTGATTCTTAAATATTCTGTAACATCTTCGACCTTTTTAATACGCACAGGATTACCCGCGAGATCAAGACTCCCGACAAAAGGCAATTTGTCTTTATCGAGAAAAAAAGGAAAATTAATGGCAATATCAGGCTTCTCTTCTTTTTTAATGAGTGGAAATTTCTCTTTATAACCAATAACGCTCCAACGCTTTGCAATCTTTACATCTGCCGTAAAGACTGTATCATCTTCACTCAGATCAAATATGTCAGCAATGAGCTGCATTTTATAAAAAGGTTTTATAGAGATAAAAAAGGTATCTTTTTTGGAAAAACTGTTCACTTTAAAAAAATCATTTTGCAGTTGGGGAACCGGACGCGATGGTTTTTTAGAAAATGCACAGATGACCTCTTTTGTCGTATGGAACTCATCTTCCAAAGCTTGACAGATAAAAGGAGTTTCATCACTGATGAGAAGAGTAGAATATTTTGTGAAATTGTCTTTTGCACTGTCCATCGAAATTTCAAGTGCAAAAGCATGGAGTGCAACAAAGGCTAAGAGTATGTATTTGTACAAATGCTCTTCTCCTTTATAAAGTAAGCTATTAGCGCTTAGTAGCCGCTGTTATATACAAAAGCCGTAATAAACTCTAAGAGTGGATTTATTGCTACAAAAGCAAATATAGTTCCTATTGCCGCAATCCCAATAATAGTTTTGAGTGCCAAAGTAGCATTGGATACATAGACATTTCCATCAAGACCGATTACCGGCTCTTTCATGAACATATAGACAATAAGTTTCAAGTAATAATATCCTGCAATTGCGGAGTTCAGCGCCATGATAAGTGCTAAAATAGTATAACCACCCGTTACTGCCGAAGAGATAAGGTAGAGTTTACCCCAAAAGAGTGCAAATGGCGGCAGACCAGCAAGACTCAGCATAAACAGACCCATAATGACTGCAGCAATAGGTGCAGTTTTTATCATACCTGCAAATTTATCGTAAGAGTGATCCGAGCTTTGATGATCAGGCAGATGTTTCTGTCTTGACATCCAAAGCATAGAGAACGATCCAAGGTTTGTAAAACTAAAGAGAACCCAGTACAAGAAAAGTGCCGAATTTGCCTGTGTCGTTCCAATGAGAATCGCTGCCATTACAAAACCTGCGTGAGAGATGGAAGAGTATGCAAGCATACGTTTTACATCTGTCTGCACTAAGGCCCACATATTTGATACTGTCATCGTAATCACAACAAAAACATAAAGCACGACCTCAAGCCAGACAATATCACTATGTACTAAAAATTCAAAGAATCGCATTGCGACGATGAATGCAGCGATTTTTGGAACAATTGACATATATCCGGCCATTGCCGCCGAACTTCCTTCATAGACATCAGGTGCCCATGTATGGAATGGAATAAGTGAAAGCTTAAATGCAAATGCAGCAAGGAAAAATGCAACACCAACAAGTACAAAGCCCATATCGGCATATCCGTTTGCAGCAAGAACCAATGCAATTTTATTGATCTCTACAGAACCGGTAAGCGCGTAAAAGACCATTGCACCAAAACTAAAAAATCCTGCTGCAAGCGCACCCATTGTAAAGTATTTCACTGCCGCTTCAAAGGATTTGTCACGGTTATGCATAGCAATAAGTGAGTAGAGTGCTAAAGAAGATGTCTCAAGACCTACAAATACTAAAATAAGATTGTCCGTTGCTACCATAAACTGAAAACCTGCAATCATAAACAAAAAGAGTGCAAAAAATTCCGGATAAGAGAACTCATGGAAACGCTTGTGTGTCAATGCCAAAGGAATAAAGAGCATTGATGCACCTACGATGATAAATTGCGCTAAAATCGCAAGTCCGTCAACAAGCATAACATCAAACACACCCATTACAGTTCCATTCTCTTGGAATATACCGCTTGCATTTACTACTGCAACAAAGTCCATACCAAGGAACAAAAGACTCAAAACGACATAGAGTGATTTATGCAAACCACCTTTTACAATATCTATAACCAGAATCAGCAGTGCGCCAACTACCGGTATAAGCATTGGTGCAAGAGTCATCAGATTTAATGACTCCAAAGGAACATTGATTGGCGACAACATTAGCGCACCTCCTCTTCAATTATAGTTTTTTTGATAACAATCACTCTCTTTTTAACAAGATTCGGGATTCTCTCTTTTGCCAATTCTGTTGTAGATTTATTGTGCATCAACTGTACAATAGATTTTACGGAATTGTTAATTGGGTCTAAAAGCGGTTTTGGATAAACACCTAACCAAATCGTAATGATAGAGAGTGGAATAAGTGCCACAAGTTCTCTTTTATTTACATCTTTAAGATTTTTATTTTCCTCTTTTGTCACCTCACCGAAAAATGCTTTTTTGAATGCTGAAAGCATATAGATAGCACCTACGATAATTGCAGTTCCTGCTAAAAGCGTCAAGATATGAGACTGTTGATAGAAACCAAGAAGTGATAAGAACTCCCCTACGAAGTTAATAGTAAGCGGCATACCCACTGAAGCCATAAGCATAATACCAAAAATAGTTGCATAACGAGGCATAACGTGTGCTAGACCACCGAACTCACTCATAAGTTTTGTATGGCGTCTGTCATAGATAACACCTACAAGCAAGAACAGAGCTCCTGAGACGACACCGTGCGCAATCATCAAAAAGATTGAGCCTGTAATACCTTCAACGTTCAGTGCGAAAGTACCAAGAATGATAACACCCATGTGTGAAATCGATGAATAAGCAACGACTTGCTTGATGTCCTTTTGTGCATATGCAACCATCGCAGTATAGACAATCATAATGATTGCAATGACTGCGATAGGCACCATGAATGCAGCCGACGCATCAGGGAACAATGGTAATGAGAAACGGATAAACGCGTATGTTCCCATTTTCAAAAGTATTGCCGCTAGAATAACAGAACCTATAGTTGGTGCCTGTCCGTGCGCATATGGTAACCATGTATGGAAAGGGAACATCGGAACCTTGATGGCAAAACCAATAAAGAAAGCTGCAAACAACCAAAGCTGAAAATTCTCCGGCAAAATAAGACGATACCAATCAAGTATAGCAAAACTCCATACTCCTGTTGCCTGATAGTAAAAATATGCCATAAAAAGCATACCTACAAGCATTACAAGTGATCCTGCAAAAGTATAGAGGAAGAACTTGATCGATGCATAGATACGCAATGGTCCACCCCAAGCACCGATTATATAGAGCATCGGCACAAGTGAAAGTTCCCAAAATACATAAAAGACAATTGCATCAAGCGCAACGAAAACACCTACCATCGTCATCTGTAAGAACAGAAGCGTGATAATCATATTTTTTTCATTAGGAGTATTTGTCAATGAAGCAATTCCAATCATAGTAAAGAATGCTGCAAGCACAATGATAAAAAGTGATATACCATCGACACCTAAAATGTAATTAATACCAAAAGAAGGTACCAATGGAAGGTTTTCCATAAACTGCATGCCAGATGCATTTGCATCAAATGCAAACCATAACCATAATGCAAGTCCAAACTCGATAGCTGCAACGCTCACACCGTAAGCACGCATACTATCTTTTTGAATCATAAATCCAAACACTGCAGCGACTGCAGGAAAGAAGATTAAAATCGATAAAATATGATCTAACATTTACATAACTCCTAAGCCTGATAAAACCGGAAGGATTTTATCAGAATATCTTACTGCAAGTCCAAAAACCACAGCCAAAGAAAGCAGTCCAACTAAACCTGCTACCATCCATTTCAGCATTGTAGAAAGATTACCACTCTGCATATCTCTCGTTTTCTCACCGGTACCGTAAATAATACCTGCAATACCATCAACACTCGCATCAACGATTTTGAGATCAACTTTATGCCAGAAAACATCCGATATCTCTCTATATGGTTTTACCAAATACTCTTCATAGAAATATGGAATATAGTACTGGTTGTAAAGCAATTTATAGATAAATGAGTTTTCAATTGCACTTGTTCCGTCTGGTACAGTAATTTTTGCATTTGCATATTTTTTATATGCATAAAGAATCGCTAAAGCAACAAATACCTGTGTTCCAACCAACATAATCCAAAGTGTAGTATGTGAATGGATATGGTACTCATGAGCTGAAAGAATCTCTTCAACCATATGGAAGAAAGGCTCTTGGAAAATTCCTGCTATCATCGCTAAGATGAGCAAAGGACTCATAGCGATAAGCATAAATCTGTATGCTTCATGCGGATGGATTCCAAAGATTTTATAACGCTCGCTACCATGGAAGATAAGTGCAACAAGTCTAAATGAATAGAACGCCGTTAAACCAGCCGTAAAGAGTAAAACACCGTAAATTACCATATGATGCTCAGCAAATGCCGCTTCTAAGATTGTATCTTTTGAGAAGAAACCAGCAAACGGAAAGATTCCTGCTAATGCTAAAGAAGCGATAGTCATCATAATCCAAGTCCATTTCATTACCTTCTTGAGTCCACCCATTTTAAACGGATCGAGTTCATCGTGCATTGCGTGCATTACATTACCTGCACCCAAGAAAAGAAGTGCTTTAAAGAATGCGTGTGCCATAAGGTGAAAGAGTGCCACCCAGTATGCCCCAAGACCGGCTGCTGCGAACATATAACCTAACTGCGAAAGTGTAGAGTAGGCGATGATTCGTTTCATATCGCGGTTGACAAGTGCCATTGAAGCTGCAAAAAGAGCGACAAATGCACCAAGTGATGCAATGAAAAGACCGACATTTGGAATCAAGCTGTAAAGCTCGTTTGAACGAATAACAAGATATACACCTGCTGTTACCATTGTCGCTGCGTGAATAAGAGCCGATACAGGTGTAGGACCTTCCATCGCATCTGCAAGCCAAGTATGGAGTGGAAACTGTGCAGATTTCCCCATAGCACCGATAAATAAGAAAATACCGACCCACGTTAAAGTTGCAGTGTCAAGTGTATGAAATGCTGCAAATGCACCGTCATATTGGAGTGTTCCGGTATTCCAGTAAACAAGGAAAATCCCGATTAACATTCCAAGGTCAGCGATACGGTTCATAATAAAGGCTTCGTTCGCTGCCCAAGTAGCACTTTCTTTATGGAACCAAAACCCGATAAGTCCCCAAGAACAAAGACCAACACCTTCCCAACCAATGAAAAGACCTGCATAGTTATCACTCATAACAAGAATCATCATCGAGAAAACGAAAGCCGAAAGCCATGCGAAAAATCTGTTAAAACCTTTGTCATGGTCCATGTATCCGATTGAATAGACATGTACAATAGTCGATACAAGTGTAACGACCATCATCATAGTTACAGAAACCTCATCTACAATAAAGCCAAAAGGAATGTAAAGATCTCCTGTAGCCATCCATGTCATCATCTCAACATGAACAGGGGCACTTCCATTAACTACAATCAGCATTAAGAGTAAACTACTACTCACAAAAGAAGTAAAAATTAACAGCGAAGCAATTACACCAACAAATGTCTTCTTCGGCGTTGTCGTAAACAACGCAGAGAACATTGAACTAACAAGTGGTGCAAAAAGTGCTATATATAATAGTGTTTCCATAGCTTATCCTCTCATACTTGTCATTGTATCTAGGTCGATAGTTCCACGGCGTTTATGCCATACTATTAAAAGACCAAGTCCTACAGCAACTTCCGATGCAGCGATCGCTATTACAAAAAAAGCAAACATCTGTCCCGTCAGATCACCATAGTAGTGTGAAATCGCAGCAAAAGCAATATTTACCGAATTGAGTAAAATCTCAGTTGCGAAAAACAATAAAAGTAAGTTCTTTCTTCTTATTACACCCACAAGACCTATAGCAAATAGAATTGTAGAGAGAACAAGGTAATGATTTAAACCTATTTCCATCATGAAAGCACCTTTTTATTTTCTTCTTCTTTCTCTTTGATTTCATTACTTGACATCAATGTAAGAGAAATATCCATTTTTTTACCGGCAAGAACGATACCCGCTACCATAGCGACAAGTAACATAATCGCAGCAACCTCAAACGGAATAAGGTATTTTGTAAAGAGCACAAGTCCGACCATTTGTGTATTGCCTACACCATCAAGTGCCGGATAGAGTGCAACGATATTTTCAGACACCATCGGTGCTGCAAAGATAACAACTGTTAAAACCGCTGCTAAAGTTGAAAGACCGACAATAATGTACTTGTTGCCCTGCTTCTCTTTTACTTCACGAGTCGTATCAAAAAACATCATACCAAAGGCATAGAGTGCCATTACGGCACCCGTGTAAACGATAATCTGTACCGCACCTAAAAAATCAGCACCCAGGATAAAGAAAAATGCCGATATAAAAATCATTCCCGCTGCCAATGCAGTTAATGCATATAACGCTTGAGATGTTGTTACTACTATATAAAACATCGCTATCGTTAAAAATGCAAACAAGTAAAACGCTACCGCTTCAAACATAATCTATTCTCCTTAATATGCCAGAGGTGTTTTCTTAACACGCTCGTCTTCATGTGGTGTAATCGCACCAAAACCTTCAAATTCAAGCTGTTTGCCAGCTTTCATCTTATCAATCGGTGTCAACATATCTTCATACATAATGAAGTGTTCTCTTTGTTCAGATGCATTCTCATACTCACCACCGTGTGTAATTGCAAGTTCTGGACAAACCTCCGCACAGTACCCACAGAAGATACAGCGACCAAGATTGATCGTATACTCAGTAACCTCTTTACGAGAGTTCTCATCGATCTTTGTGTCCATTCTGATACAATCAGAGATACAGATCTTCTCACACAATCCACAACCGATACAACGCTCGGTATCTGATTCCCAAAGTCGCTTCATCTGGTGTACTGCACGGTATCTTGGACCGATTGGCATCTTCTCTTGAGGATACTGAATCGTATGGATGTCAAAGCGAATCATCTCACGCAGCACTACCCAAAGGCCCACAAAGAGTTCCCCTTTAAAAGTTCTCTTCACTACACGTTTAAACTTACCCCAACCATCAGTAGGATAATCTTCAATATCTACAAGAAAGTAACCATTGTCTGCTACGTTTCTGTCGTTAAATGCTTCCATTTTCATTCATATCCCCTTAAAACATCATCACAAAGCCAGTGATTACAACATTGATCACTGCTATTGGCATAAGTACTTTCCAACACAACCACATAAGTTGGTCAGGTCTTACATCCGGCCATGCCGCTCTTGTCCACAAGAAGAAGAAAAAGAAAAACGCCATTTTACCAAGAAGACCAAGTGCACCAAGTAAAGAACCATCACCGTAACCACCTAAGAAGATCAAAGGAATTACAAATGAGATAAAGAACATATTTGCATACTCTCCGATGAAGAAAAGTCCCCAACGCATACCAGAGTACTCTGTACCAAATCCGTCAATGATCTCATGGTCATTTGCAATAAGGTGAAATGGTGTACGCCCTGTCTCAGCAAAAGCCGCTATCCAAAAGAGGATAAATGCAACAGGCTGATACCAAACTATCCAGTTACTGATACCTCCTGCTTGATAGTTGTTAAAATCAATAAGTGACAAAGACCCAACCATCATAATCGGTGCTAATAGTGCAAGTCCGGTCACAACCTCATATGAGATAAACACCGCAGCTGTACGTGCAGCTGAGAGTAGAGAGAACTTATTTGCAGAAGCCATACCACCAAGAAGCGGTCCATAAAGACCAATTGCCATAACACCTAAAATATAGAGAATACCGATGTTTACATCTGCAACGATAGGATGTACTTCATATCCAAAAACTTCAAACGGTGGTAAGAATGGAATCGCAGCAGCCGCCATAAAAGCAGTTGCCGCTGTAATTACCGGTGCAAGCTTAAAGATAGGACCTACAACATTCGTTGGAATGATATCCTCTTTTGTAAAGAGTTTAATACCATCGGCAGCAACCTGCAGGAGCCCATATGGTCCAACATTCATCGGGCCAAGACGACGTTGCATAAATGCAAGTATCTTACGCTCGAAATATGTACCGATACCAGCTAACGCTGAGAATATAAGTAGAATTACAACGACTTTGATGATCGTTTCAATTAAATATGCTGTATCCATATATTACACCTTTTCAATCGAAGCTGTGTTAAAGCGGTATCCGCTAAAGAGAGCCTCTGAGTTTAGATTTTTATCAAACGTAGGAAGGACTACAATTGAACCTTCTATTTTGTTATCACTGACAACGTTTGCTGTAAGCTCACCGTTTTCAGTTTTAATTTTTACAGTATCGCCTTCATTGAAGTCAGAATTTGACAAGAACTCTTCACTCATATAGATACCGCTTACCTCGTCAAGCTCTGTCGTTTTATATGTAAACGCAGAGAACTGTCTTACAGGATTTGCTAAGTAAATTATACTACCTTCAAGCTTATCTTCACTGAATTTTTCAACACTTTCATCACCAGATGTTGCAACTGCTACATTTTCTAACACATATCCGCGTACTTCCGTACCATCATTTTCATAATGATTTGGAAGATTATCGAACTCCTCAGCTTTAAATCCAACAGCTGTAGGGAGTTTTACTGTGTAATCAATGACATTTTGCGCTTCAAAACCTAGAGCATTTGCAATATCATTGAGCTCATAGCCATTGTAACCAATCGCTGCATTTGTAGGATTTACACGCTTGTTGATCGATGTCAACGTTCCCTCCTGCTGATTCATAGCAGGCATATCCAAATCACCGTCACCAAGTGCAGAAAGAACAAAATCTCCATCTGTGTTATAAGCAACCGTATAGTCGCCTCTTGATTTATCAAGCTCACAAATAAGACTTACACCGAGTGTATTTGTAAGTGATGGAATCATAACAAGCTCAAATTTTGTGTATTTTTCAACTAAAGCACAAAGGCGAGCTAAGTTTTTCGCATTTGGGTGCCCATAGAGATCCGGTCCGACCATAAGCGCAAAAGTCTCTTTTTTCTTGAGATTTTTCTCTAGAGTCTCCATAAACTTATCGTCTGCACCTAAAAGCTCTAAAAGTCTGTTATCATCGACAACAATCTCTTTTTCAACTTTCTTAGAGACCATTTTAGATTTTTCTACTTCAATCTCTTCTTCTTCGCCTGTCTCTTCATTCACTTTTACTTCTTTAACAATTTCAACAACTTTCTCTTTAACGACTTCCGTCACTGTAATTGTTTTTTCAGAGTGAAATGATGCTAAATAGTCACTCATCTCAGATGGCATCGCCTCTTTGTCACCAAAAAGATCAAGTAGTAGATAGAGTGCTACTTCTTCTTGAAGCGGTGCATGCTGCACAGTCATAATACCTTTACCCAGACCTTCAATAATAGGGTCTTTTACAGGGTGAAAATAGATTCCTGCACCCTTGCTTACTGTAAGAGAGTTGTTAAGTGCATAACGAGCATTTGGATTATCAGATTTCAGTGCTGAACCGATTGAAACGATAAAGTTCGTCGTATGAACACGCTCTAAATTAGAACTGTAAAGTTTTTTACCACTCACTTCAGAGTAATTTTTCATAAAAGTCTGGAACGCTTTTGCTTCCGGATTAACAAGTTTATAGCCGAACTTCTCTTTCATCTGTTGTAAAAGGTACGCCTCTTCATTTGTGATAGTTGAAGTAAATGCAATAGTATCTGCTTTTTTGAACGCTTCAACAGCTGCATTAAATGCCGCTGCATCTTTTGTAGCATCCGCATTTTGATAGTCAAATCCATATCTTCCCGCACCGCAGAGTGAAACATAGTTCCACTCATTCATCACACGGTAGATTTTATCTTCTGGGTTTTCTATACTTGTATGCTTCACATCATAAGATATCTGACATCCCGCCGAACAGTGTCCACAAGTAGCCGGAATCTGTTTAAGCTCCCATGCATTTGATTTATACATAAAATGCGTATCTACCAATGCGCCAACCGGACAAACCGCAGCACATTCACCACATGATGTACAGTCAAGAACATCTGTGCCGTTTGTAAGGCCGATGAGTGATTTGTTAAGTTTGTTCCACATTGCATACGAATCTTTTGGCATACTCTCTTTAAAGCTTGCATCAATCGCATCCGCACCACGAGGAACAGTCTTGAGTGAATTGTCTCCAATCATATCTTTACATGCAGTTACACAGCGCTCACAGACGATACAAAGACCCGGATCGTAATGGAGATGTCCCCAGTCATGACTGCTTCTGTCCACATCTTTGATCGCGTAGCTTTGTGAATCAACACCTATTTCAAGTGTATAGTTCTGTAACTCACACTCTCCGGATTGATCGCACACACCACACTGGAGTGGATGGTTTACATCATATACTTCCATGATAGCGCGACGCTCTTTTTCGATATTTTCGGTACTTGTTGTAATGTTCATACCGTCTTTTGCTTTAGCATTACAGGCATAGACCTGTTTGCCATCCGCTTCGACAAGACATATACGACAAGCAAGCGTCGGACTACAACGCGTTAAATAACATATTGCAGGGATGAAGATATCATTCGCACGGGCAGCATTAAGTAGATATTCGCCCTCTTGCGTTTGAACCTCTTTACCATCAATATTTATAGTAATCTTACTCATTATACTACTCTCACTATTTTGGATTTAAGAAATCTGTAACTGCCATGATCAAGCCCACTGTCAAAAGTAGGATTTAAGGCAATTGTTCCTTTTAACTCATCATCAAGCTTAAAGAGTCTCTTTTGCGTTGTATTGCCAAAAGAGATCTCAACTTCATCACCGTCACTGATCTTTGCAGCTGCTGCAAACTGTGCGGAACCACGCAGTGTTGTATCTCGCTCTAACTGTCTTGTGACATTTGTAAAACTGTTAAACTGCAGTACAGGATTGGCCTGATAAATGACCGTTCCATTGTACTCAGGAAGCTCTGCAACTTCTTCAAGTTGCCCGTCCATCGTACATGTTACTTCATCAAGTAGGTAGCCGCGTTCATCTTCACCAAACTCCCCAAGGAAATTCTCTAAAGAGTCAAACTCTACAGCTTTAAAACCATGCTCTTGCGGTAAGCATTTTGTGTAATCGATCGTATTTTCACTCTCAATACCAAACGCCTTTGCAAGGTCATTGAGCTCATAGCCATCAAATGCAAGTGCTGCATTGAGCGGTAACAGACGATTATCTATACTCACCACTGTTCCCTCTTGTTGATTGAGTGCAGGAACTTTCAAGTCAGCATTTTCTAAAGCCGATATTATATAGTCTCCCTGCGCATTATAAGCAACTACATTACTTAAATTTTCATCAGTGTCAAGATCACAGATTAGTGAAGCACCGATTGTGTTGACTTCATTTGGTACAACAAGCAGTGAAAAGTCTGTATATTTTTCTATTGTAGCTGCGAGTTTGGCTATATTTTGGGCTCTTGCATGCGCGAACATATCACTTCCCACAACAAGCACTTTCTTCTGCGCACGCGCAAAAGATTTAGTCATTAAAGCTAATTCATCATCGCCTACATTGCTCTCTGCTTCAAGGTAACCCAGATCTAAATCATCCAAGAAAGATTTTGTCGCATCATCAACATCACTGTTTTTAAGCAGTTCGTTAGTAAGGAGTGCCATAACGCCCTCTTCCGTACCAACCTCATACTTCATAAACTGTGTCGCTGTATTCTTCATTAATGCATCTTCCATAGGGTGCGCATAGACAATTTTTGCACCATTATGGCGTGCAGCAGTTGTCAGTGCATAGCGGACACCCGGATTGTCTGTTGCAATACGTGTACCAATGACAATCACAGCATCTGCCTGTTTGAGTGCCTCAAGTGTTGCACTTGCGTGAAGTTTTCCACTCACTGTACTATAGGCTTTCATAAATGCCCCATAGCGTCTTGCATCCTCATTGAAGAGTTTTAGACCCAGTTTTTTCTTGAGTGCATTAAGAATATACGCCTCTTCATTTGTAATTATTGAAGAGAAACGAATCGCCTCTGCATTTTGTATCTTCTCTACAGCCTCGGCAAATTTTGCTTCATCTTTTGTCGCTTTTGCATCAAAATCAAATCCAAAACGTCCAGCGCCGCAGAGCGATGCAAACTCAAAATTGTTTTTTACTCTGTAAATTGAATCATCCGCATTGATACCGGAGTGACGTGTCTCATACTCTAAAGAACAGCCTGCAGAACAGTATGCACACGTTGATGGAACACGTGATAGTTCCCATGCATTTGCCGTGTATTTGAAGTCACTGCTTACAAGGGCACCGACTGGACAAACTGCAATACACTCACCACAGAAAGTACAGTCAAGCGTCTCTGCATCTTTTGGAATAATCGTCGAAGAGTAACCACCAAATTTCACTTCAATAGCATCATCACCGATCACTTCATTACAAACATGCACACACTTCTCACACATGATACAAAGCGCCGGGTCATAATTGATAAGTCCCCAATCTTTTACGGTTCTGAGTTGATCTTTGGCTGAGAAACCCTGCTGTGATACACCAAATTCCAAAGTCATGTTCTGCAAATCACACTCACCTGATTTGTCACAAACACCACACTCTAAGGGATGATTTACATCATAAAGCTTCATAATGTTTTGACGTTCACGCTCAAGCTCATGAGAGTTTGTGTTCACTGTAATGCCCTCAGTCGGTGGTGTATTACATGAGAGAATAAATCCATCAACATCCTCAACTTCAACAGAACAGATACGACAAGATGCACATGGAGAAGTCTTCGAGATATAGCACATTGTAGGAATATAGAGACCTGCTTTGCGGGCAGCCTGTAAAATAGTTTCACCCTTTTGCGCTGTAACATTTTGGCCGTCAATTGTAAAGTTAATTGTATTACTCATCATCAACTCCTAGGCCTGAACCATAGCGATATAATAACAACGCATACATCGCTCAGCTTCTGCAAGAGCCTGTTCTTGTGTGAAACCAAGGTTTACTTCTTTGTTGTTATATTTACGATCATCAACTGCAAGCACAGAAGAGTGTTCACGCGCCAATCCTGGAAGCCAGCCTGTAACCTTCTCTTTTTTGTCATAGACCTTTAACTTCATCAAGTGATCTTCCATGATCTCTTCATCTGTAAGGGTAATTTCACCTGTTTGTACATAACGTGCCATTACAGAAGCGGCACGTTTTGCCTGACCTACAGCATTGACAATCGTCATGGGACCATATTCACAGTCTCCCGAAGCAAAAATACCTTTGCGTGAGGTCATGTAATCTTTCCCGTTTGTCTTAATCGTTGCCCATGATGTCTTCTCAATCTCCCACTCTTCAGGAAGCAAGTCCAAATCAGCTGACTGAGAAACGGCAGGAATCAGGTAGTCTGCTTCAATTGTATAGGATTCTCCTTCGATTTTCACAAGCTGTGGACGTCCACCGTCAGGATCAGGAACAAGTTCAAACTTATCGATTAAAAGCTCACGCAGGATATCGTTCTCATCTGTTGTAATCTTATTGACCGCAGAGTGGAAAAGGAACTCTACGCCCTCTTCAACCGCTTCATGATACTCTTCATAGGTCGTATTACGAATGATGGTCTTCTCATCACGACGATAGACCATATAGACTTTTTTCGCATTGGCACGAATGGCACAACGCACAACGTCCATCGAAGTAAATCCACCACCGACACAGACAACAGTTTTACCTGTCAAGTCAACAAAATCTTGATCGAGCACCTGCTGTTCTTGCACCGATTTTGGTGTTTTTATGTCAAACTTCTCATAGAGGTTCACCCAATCAAGAAAGTCGATGGCACCCCAGTACCCTTTAATCTCTTCACGCTCATTTTCACAACGAACTTTTTTAGAGATTCGCGTTCCGGTTGCTACCATCACGGCATCGTACTCTTTTTCAAACTTACGCATATCATCTGCTGTAATTTTACGGTTTGTGATAAAGTTTACACCCATATCTTTTACACATTCGATATCTTTTTCATACTTATCCCAAGGCATACGGTACTCAGGTACACCAACAGTCACCTCACCACCAAGAACAGGAAGTTCTTCGTAAACATCTACTTCTATTCCCTCTGCAGCAGTATAGTAAGCTGTAGTAAGTCCTGCAGGGCCTGCACCGATAACGGCAATTTTCTTACCAATTGATGGTTTTTTCTCCATTGGATGAAAGAAATCATACTCGTGGTCAGTTTCCCAATCAGCCCCAAGACGTTTGAGTGCCATAATAGAGATAGGCTCATCCAGATTCGTTCGTCTACATGCATCTTCACATGGGTGTGGACAAACACGTCCACAAGTATGTGCAAGCGGCATCGTTTGACGTGTCGCTTCCAAAGAATCATCAAAACGCAGATCTCTTACACCTTCAATATATGCAGGAATATCAACATGTGATGGACATGCATCCGTACATGGTGCCGTGATCTTAGCAATATAACCGATCGACTCTTTATAGTGCTTCGATTGTTTCTTTTCATTGATACATTCCATAAATGTATCTTCAAAGTGTGTCATCAGATCTAAAATAGGGTTTGGAACTGTTTTTCCAATCTCACATTTAGACGTGATCTGCATACTTTTTCCAATCTCTTTCAAGTGGTCCAAATCAGCTACTTCACCTTCACCACGAGCAATTTTGTCAAGAACGTCATAGAGAATACGACCTCCCCAACGCCCAGGCGCACATCTTCCACATGCTTCTGAATACTCTTGATACTGTGCAGCATACTCCATGGCCAAACGGATAACATCCACATCTTCATGAAAGAGTGCAACACCGTCCCAGCCGATAAAGGCTTTTGAGTCACGGTGGTCATCATATTGTGCCGGCAGATTATAAGCTGATTCTTCCCACTCTTCTTCAGGCTTGCCTATATTGTTTATAGATTCACCCTTCCAAGTAGAAAAATAGACTTTACTCACATTCAATCCCTATTTTTTAACTACGATAGTCCAGTCGACTTCGTTAAATTTTAGTGAGTTATATAACTCATACCCACACTCTTTTACCAGATCAGCAGAACGCTGAATCGGAGAAAAATCACCTATTTCAAAAAGAAAAATCAAAGTCTCATTTGGCTTGTGTTTTTCTTCTAAAATCTCTTTCATACGAGGCTCAAAATCATTTCCAAGTTTTCTTAAGTCATATCTTTTCATTATCTGTCAACCTCACCAAATACGATATTAGTCGTACCAATAATAGATACAACATCCGGAATATAGTGACCCAGCAAAAGGTCAGTTAAAATTCCTGTATGCCAGAATGAAGGCGCACGAAGCTTGAGTCTGTACGGATACGGTCCACCTTGTGAGTTAATGTAAAAGCCCAGTTCACCTTTTGGTGACTCAGTCGGCACATATACCTCTCCAACAGGTGGTCTCATCCCTTGCGTGACAAGCACGAAGTGCTGCATCAAAGAGTAGTTTTGTGTCATAATGTCAAGTTTTGGTGCAGAAATATACTTCGGTGCATGTGCCATAAGCTCTGTTTGACCATCTTTTTCACACTTCTCGTACATCTCTATACATTGATAAAGAATCTTCGCAGACTCTCTCATCTCTTCCATATAGATACGGTAACGCGCGAAGTTGTCTCCTTTGTCAGAAAACGGCACATTGAACTCTACTTCATCATACAGTTCGTATGGCTCTTCCTTACGGATATCCCATGCAACGCCGCTAGCTCTCAACATTGGACCTGTACAACCCCATGAGAGTGCCATATCAGTCGGTATCACACCAACCTCTTCCATTCTCATTCTCCAGATACGGTTGCTGTCAAGCAGGTCTTCATAATCTTTGATGTTTTGCGGTAACTTGTTCAAAAAGACTCTAAGCTGATGTAAAAAGTCATCTTGAATATCTAAAGGAACACCACCAATACGAATAGCGGCATGTGTAAGTCTCGCTCCACAATAGCCCTCAATGATATCCATCAAATACTCTCTCTCACGGAAAGCAAAGAGGAACACTGTCATCGCCCCGATATCGAGTGCAGTTGTAGCCAACCAGAAAAGGTGTGACATCAAACGGTTGATCTCTAAAAGCATCATACGAATAACTTTTGCACGACGCGGTACTTCAAGCCCAATGAGTTTCTCAACTGCAAGTGCGAAACCGTAGTTGTTTGAAGATGATGCAATATAATCCATACGGTCAGTTGTCGGCATAAACTCATTATAGATCATATTTTCAGCCATCTTCTCCATACCACGGTGAAGGTATCCGATATCCGGATGCGCTTTTACGATCTGTTCTTGTTGAAGGTGCAGCATCAATCGCAACTGCCCGTGCGCAGACGGGTGCTGTGGACCGAAGTTAAGAATCAACTCATTATCATCTCTGTCAAATGTAATGTTTTCAAAAAACGGTGTTAATCTGTTTTTTACTTGTGCCATATTTCTACCACCCTATCTTTGCGGATCATCAATTACTTTTGATGACTCTTTATCTACTTTTCTAATTAGGAATACTCCGCCCTCTTCTTGATACTCTTGAACTGTCGGCTCCATATCATCTGTGATTTTTGTACCTTTTGGTACTTCAAAACCAAGACGAGCAAAACGCTCAGAATCATATCTATCTACTCTTGCCGTATCACGCAGCTCTGGTCCAATGATGTCACGTGCTTCTTTTCCATAGATCTTATCTACTTCATACCATGCAGCGAACTCATCACCCTCTAACGGATAGGTTTTAAGAAGTGGATGTCCCTGCCAGTCGTATGGCATTAAAATACGTTTCATAAATGGATGCCCATTTGCCTCGATACCGAACATATCAAACATTTCACGCTCTGACCAGTCTGCACTTCTAAAGAGTTTCTCTACAGAATCAACAGCCTGACCATTTTTGATGAAATACTTCACGCGAATACGCTTGCGTTTTGTCATAGAGAGCATCTGATAGAAGATCTCAAATGTATCGTCTTTTGCCAGCCAATCAATAGCAGAAAGTTCCGAGAGTTGTGTATATTCAAGCGCATCTCTCATGAACTCTAAAACCCCGTAGATATCATGTGGATTAATATAGATAACCATCTGCTCTACTTGAATGTAAGCATCTTTTACTTCAAATTTCTCTTTGATAGCTGCCAGATCAGCTGCAAATACTTCATCACAATCCACATCTGCTTTTGGAACCTGTGGTGCTACATAATATCTATCCGTATAGTAGGCTTTTGCCTGTACATCGTCTTTAGGCTTATACGCTCTCATTACATTAACCTTTTTGCTTTTTGTGCATTACCGGCTTTATTTGCACGGATCTTTTTTTGTAACAGCATAACACCATATTGTAGTGTTTCAGGACGTGGTGCACAACCAGGAAGATAAAGGTCAACTGGAATGATTCTATCTGCACCCTGTACCGTTGCGTATGTGTTGAACATTCCTCCGGTATTTGCACATGAGCCCATTGAGATAACCCATCTTGGCTCAGTCATTTGATCATAGAGACGCTTAATGAACTCAGCATGTTTTTTTGTCAGTGTACCCGCTACGATCATGACATCTGCCTGACGAGGAGAAGCACGGAAGATCGTTCCGTAACGGTCGAAGTCAAAACGAGACGCACCTGATGCCATCATCTCAATACCACAACATGCAAGACCATATGTCAGTGCCCAAAGAGAGTTTGAACGCCCCCAGTTTACAATCTTGTCAATAGAAGTCAGTGCAACCGGAAGTCCACCATCTTGTGTATAATTTACTTTATGTTGTGCCATTCTAGCGCTCCTTTTTTCCATGCATATACGAAACCGATTGCCAAGAGTACGATGAACATAATCATCTCAGCAAACCCAAACCAACCTAAAACTTTGAAGTCAACTGCCCACGGGAACATAAACACAATTTCAACATCAAAGAGCAAGAACAGTAATGCAAAGAGATAAAACTGCGGTGATACTCTGTTTGGCTGTTTTGTGATTTCTGGTCCACATTCGTAAACAGAAAGCTTAATCTTTTCACTATCTTTTGCAGCTAACGCGCGACTCGCCAAACGAGCGATTATCGTCGTTGCTATAAATGCACCAAATGTAATTACAAATAGTACAAATACCCCAAAATACGGATTCGAAGTCACGATATGATCCATATAACCTACCTTTTAAATTAAGAGCGATATTTATGTTAAATATAACTCTTTTTAATATTTGTCTTCTAACATCTAAAAACAACAACCGTTACAGCGCTGTATGCTTTTGCATTTAGAAAAAACAGTTACTGCACTATATCAAAAAGAGTATTAAAAAAAGTTTTATGGGGAAGAAGTATTGGCAAATGTCACTTATTGCAACACAGCTTTTTAAATGAGAGAAAATGTGTGTAATTTTGTAATACAAATGAGATAAAAGATGACTTAAAAAAAGATATTTAAGTCATCTTCTTGTTTCTTTTAATTAATAGGTTTGCACCATGTTTTGTGACTGCGTTCTGTTTTGTTGCATTGACTTAGAACCTTGCCCGGAACCATCACCTTGACCTTTTCCAGAGCCACCACCTTGACCTTTTGATCCTTTATATTGGTGTTTGTACTGATGCTTGTACTGGTTTTTGTTCATCTGTGAACTACCGCTGCTGCCACCTGAACGGTAACCACTGCCGCCACCCATGCCGCCACCGCCGCCTGGACCTTTCGCCATTGCAATCGTTGCAATAAGAGATAAAGCTACTATCACTACTTTTTTCATCATAACTCCTTTAGTTTGTTATGATGTATTATTACATACTAATGTTAGCGAATCGTTAGCGGATAAAAAATTTACTTATTTAAAAATCCCATCGATTTTTCACTGTCAAAGTTAGCGTCTTTTTCTCGCTGTATTTCATCTATGAAATCTTTGAGTGTAAAAAGCGGATTTTCTCGTACTGCGACCTTATAAGCCGTATTTTTCACTATAAGATTAATCTGTCCACCCGTAAGCGCATACTCTGCAAGCTTCTCTACATCGAAGTCATCTGCATACGGTGCACTTTTTGGCAGCATTTTCTTCCAGAGTTCAAGACGTTGCTCCTTGTTTGGCTTTTTAAACTCTATCTTGTAGTTAAACCGTCGTGAGAAAGCCTTATCAATATTTTCAAGCAGATTTGTTGTTGCTATGAGCATGCCGCGAAAATTTTCTATCTGTTCTAAAAAGATATTTTGCATCTGATTGTGCATCTGATCGGAACCGGTGATATTTCCGGAACTTCTTGCTCCTAAAAACTGATCTGCTTCGTTTAGTAACAAAATAGGCTCTGTTTTTGTCTTCTCACTCAACTCATAAAAGGTGTCAAATATCTTTCGGACATTCTTTTCACTCTCACCCACATACATAGAGAGGATTTTTGAACAGTCAAATGCCAAAACCTGACGCTTGAGTGATTTTGCAAGTGAATAAGCTGTCATTGTCTTTCCTGTCCCTGCTGGACCATAAAAAATAATGCGCGCATCTATGCCGCTTTTTTTATCTTTTATACCCCACTTCACAAGGCGGTTGACCACTTCTTTATCTACCTGACGCATCAAATTCTCAAGTGTTTGGCGTGTCTCATTGTTCAGCACGACATCTTCAAGCGATGTTTCACTCTCAACAAGTTCAAAGATATCCTGTTCTTCAACGAGAGCGTTGAGTTTGAGACGTGTTACTTTTTTTGTCTTTTGCGGATGTATAATGCTTTGGAGCACATCATCGACAATATAAAAAGAGCGTGAAATACCGCCAAAAGGATTGAGCATCTCTTCATAGTCAATTATACCGCTGCTCAGCAGATGCGAGCCCTCTTCAAGTAAAGAACGGTTTTTGATACGCTCATACTCATCGATTGAAATCAAATCAATCAAAGAGTTCATCTCACGCAAAGAAGCATCTGTTGCGCTATACTCCTCACGCAAGAGCGCTATGAAAATCACCTGCTCATAATTATTCATCTTCTTTTGTTTGAAGAATTTATCAAGCACGAGGTTTTCGGAAGTTTGCGCTACACGCTCCTCTATACGCTTTTCTAGAAGTTTGAGTTTGTTTTGCAGTCGGTCTATTCCCAAAGAGTGTTCATGCACATTCTGGCGAATGACTGACATTTTTTGATAGAGTTCAATCCTAAAAAACTGATCTTGCAGATATTCCAAATGGTCAGAATAAGGCTTCACTTCAGGCAGATCCAAATCAAGTGTTCCATCCTGCAGTAGTTTTAAAAACGAAGGTGTAAGCCCGACTGCCGTATTTAAGAGCTCTAATGGTGTTACTTCCGATATTTTGATAGGAGTGAAACTCTGCTGATGCAACCAGCCGAGTTCTAAAAGATTTTTCACCTCAACAAGATGGTCAAGATGCTCATAGGCATCTGTACCGTAAAGGTCCTGTAAAAGCGTGATGATGAGTACATCATCCTGTCCATCGACATATTTTTTGGCAATGTAGCAAAGAATATTTGCCTCCGCTACACTTGTTTTTAGGTGAATAAAGATATCGCTTTTTGCAACATCCTTTGTATTTAAAAAATTAACTAATGTCTTCAAATGTTTCCTTAAAATTTATAACCGAGTCCTGCAGACATAATCAACACGTTTGCATTTGAAAACTCACCATCTACATCACTGTTTGTCACATTTCTTTTATCTCTTATAGAATAAAGTGCTGCAAAACCTATATTGAGACTTTTTGAATATTGGTAACGTACCTCTCCAGAAACGGGTACAGAATCTGAATCAGGCAGTTCAAAACTAAGACTTGCGTCAGGTACCGGAGACTCGTCTTTTACAGCACCTGCCATAAATGTGTACTTATTCATTTGCTGCGTTATGCCCAAACGGTAAACATTTGTATCTTTCCAATCTTTGGTAATTGCATCATCAAAACTAGGCTGCAAAATAGGAGAAATTGGACTTACATAATTAAAATCAAGATTTTTATATGCTGACCAGTTTACTCTTTCATAGACAAATTCAATCGTTGTTTGCGTTGGAAATGTGTATGCTACTGCTGTATTTATAGTTGCTGAAAGAGGCACTGTTACACTTGAACCACCATCATAGACCTTTGCAGTATCAATATATAATTTAGCATTCCCTTCAACTGTTAAATTAACATTAGATCTATATGTCAAGCCAAACTCCAATGCCTTTGTT
>VCAX01000015.1 GCA_013607665.1 Campylobacterota bacterium
GTCTATCCAAAAGATATCCGTTTTCTTAAATCTTCAAGCGAACATACCCCGGCATATACAGAGGAACAAGAGCTGCAACTTGGTTTTGAGGTAAAAGCATGAAAAAGAAAGAAGCTGTTGCACTCAAATATAACCAAGAAAAAAACAAAGCGCCGACAGTCACGGCAAAAGGAAAAGGCAAAACCGCACAGAAGATCATTGAACTAGCCAAGCTCAATGACATACCTGTAAAAAAAGATGAAGACTTAGTGGAGCTGCTCTCAAAAGTAGAACTTGACAAAGAGATACCGGCTGAGATGTACAAAGCCGTTGCAGAGGTCTTTAGCTTTATCTACAACATTACAAAAAAATCCTGACTATTTCAACTCACTCCATCGCTGACCAATGTTGAGTGAGGCTTTGAGCGGGATATTAAGCGGCATAATATCTTCCATAATAGCGCGAAACTCTTCGCCTAATCGTTTTGCACCTGCAGCATCCACTTCAAAGATGAGCTCATCGTGAATCTGTAGTAGCATAACAGCAGGAAGTTCTTTTTCTTTGATAGTTGCGTGAATCTTGTTCATTGAGAGTTTAATAAGATCAGCCGCTGAACCTTGAAATACGGAGTTTACAGATTCTCGCTCATATGCTGCTTTATACATAGGTGTCGCTCTTTCATAATCAAAATAGCGTCTGCGTCCAAGCAGTGTCTCTATGTAACCCTTCTCTTTTGAACTCTCCACAATGGAGCGAAAATAGCTCTTGACCGTTGGAAAAGATTCAAAGTACTTCTCAATAATCTCCTTTGCCTCTTTGCTTGTGATGCCTAGCGTATCTGAGAGTTTTTTTGGACCCATACCATAGAGCAGTCCAAAATTTACCGTTTTTGCGATATTTCGTTTGCTTGCTGCTGCCTCTTCACTAAAAAGAATCATGGCGGTCTGTAAGTGAATATCTTTATCATGCATAAAAGCATCGACTAAAACAGGGTCTTGTGAAAAGTGTGCCAACAGACGCAGTTCAATTTGTGAGTAGTCAATACCTATGAGCTTCTTTCCCTCTCCTGCAACAAAAGCTTCACGAATTTTCGCACCAAGCGGTGTACGCGTCGGAATATTTTGCAAGTTTGGATTTTTTGAGCTGAGTCGTCCCGTTGCTGTTCCTGTCTGCACAAAAGAGGTATGGATACGATGTGCTTCATTCTCATATGCCAGTTTTAAAAGCGGTTCAATGTAGGTAGAGTAAAGTTTATAGACCTCACGGTACTCCAAAAGCTTCACAATGATGGGGTGTTTATCTTTGAGTGAGCTCAGCACTTTCTCATCTGTGGAGTAACCTGTCTTTGTCTTTTTCCCAACTGGCAGCCCCAGCGTCTCAAAAAGTACAACTCCGAGCTGTTTTGTCGAGTTAATATTAAACTCTGTACCAGCAAGTTCATAAATGCTTTTTGTAAGGCTTTCAAGCGTGGCCTTTACCTCAACGAGAAAATCCTCTAAAAAGTTCACATCGACTTCTATCCCTTTTCTCTCCATACAAAGGAGCGTCGAAATAAATGGAATTTCAACATCATGTGCCTCTCTGATGAGATGTTTTGCATCTTGAAGTTCGAGTTTATGCAAAAAGAGTTTATACAACTTGTAGGTAATAAATGCATCCTCTGACGCATACATACAGGCATCTTCAAGTTCTACAGAAGCGAAACTTTCTCCTTTTTTTACCGTATCTTTAAAAGCTATCATCTCATGATTAAGCAGTGCTTTTGCAAGTTTATCAAGACTGAGTGCACTCTCTGGATTGATAAGCCATGCCAAAATCATGCTATCACATTCGATTGGAAATTCGTCAACTTCTAAAAAGCGTGTTACAAAGTGCAGATCAAACTTGATATTGTGCCCAACTACACGAAAGGTAAATATCTTTCGTATCGCCTCTTTAGCATCTTCTTCACTTATCTGCTGAGGAACACCCAAGTAAAAGTGTCTAAAAGGTACATAGTAAGCCTCTTCATCATTCACACAGAAGCTAAAACCAACAAGCTTGTCTTTGTCATAATCAAGCCCTGTTGTTTCTGTATCAAAAGCAATGATGGTATCTTTATCAATCGTATCTAAAACTTTAAACAGTTCTTCTCTATCGGTCAATAGTTTCGCCCTGTATTCACTGTTAGTGCACTCCTCACTTTTTTCCTCATCTACTTTTTTCACAGCGGCTTCTTTTTGTTCATCGGAGACCATATTTTTTGCGTGAAGAGTACGCAGAATTGCATTTTGTTCATACTTTACAAGATCATCATAGATGTTTACAAATGGATTTTCAATATCCATCTTATACTCTTCAAAATCAAACGAATCACAAGGAAATACATCAGGATGCAGTGTTACAAGTTCTTTAGACATATAGGCAGCATCACGCGACTCAAGGAGTTTTTTCTGCGTTGCTCCTTTAATCTCATCGATATGAGCATAGATATTATCAAGATTGCCATACTCTTTTAAAAGTCTCTCAGCACCTACTTTTCCAATGCCTCTGACACCCGGAACATTATCTGCACTATCTCCAAGTATCGCTTGATAATCAATAAACTGCTTTGGAGTGACACCATACTTATCATAGCAGGCTCGTTCATTGATGACCTTTTTCTTGATAGCATCGACAAGTGTCACATTATCATCATCAATAAGCTGACAGAGGTCTTTATCGTGCGATACAATACGCACACGATACCCTTTTGCTTTTGCACACTTTACAATAGTCGCAATTATATCATCAGCTTCAAAACCTGTTTTACCGAGTGACTTGTAGCCCATTTTATTGATCCATTCAATGGCAATTGGAAGCTGCTGCGTGAGTTCTGGCGGTGGTGCTTGGCGATTGGCCTTATAGTTCCCGTCTATCTCGTTTCGAAAGGTCTCACCCTTGGAGTCCACTGCAAAAATAATGTAATCGCTGTCATGCTCTTTTTGCAGGGTTGTAATAAAGTTCGTAAACCCTGTTAAAAGTCCTGTTGGAAATCCATCTTTTGTTTTTAGATATTGCGGTAAGGCATAGAAACTACGGAAGAAAAAACCAAATGTATCTATGACAGTAACTGTCTTACTCATTAAGATGCCTCAATGACATCAAGCATCTCATCGATGGCATCTTCGAGTAGTTCATGATCATAACCGGCATCTCTGGCTTTTCTCAATCCAAAGTTTATGGCCTGCTCGGCAAATGGTCTGTTAACCGGCAGAACAGTTTTCACAATGTGCAAGGCTATAGCATATTCCATAAACTCTTTTGGTGCTGCAACAGGATTGTCCGCATAGCGAATCATCTCTACAAATTCCTTATCAAATCCCCAATGCTCAAATATAAGTGCCGTTACCTCTGAACTTGTTACATTGACATAGGACTTCTCAACCGCTGCAAGATTATTGGACATCTCTACTTCAGATTTAAAAGAAATATCTTCATCATCTTTAATGACATCACTTGCGATTAGAATTTTTCCAGTCTCCTGTAAAAAAGCGGCAAGATAGAGGTGTTCAGCTTTGGCTTTGTCAATTTTTTTGTACCATTTGTTCATCAATGTTGCCTGCATTGCAGATATTTCAGCGAACTTTTCACTTGTAATGCCATAAGGCTGCATATCGACATTTAAGAGTTTTCTCACGGCATTACCAAGGGCAATAGAGCGTGTCATACTCATACCAAAAAGGCTTACTGCCTGAGAAACATTGGTAATCTCTTTTCCAAAACCATACAAAGGAGAGTTTGCCGCTTTTAAAAGATTTGCCACAATCATTGGATCGGGTTCAATGGCTCTTGCCAGTTCTGCTATGCCCGCTTCTTCATCTGCATAGACTCTATTTATATCGGCTATTGTCTTTGAAAGCGGTGGAAGCGATTTTATACTGTCGGCAATCGAACTTTTCATCATTAAAACCTTTTATTTTATTAATTTATTATATCATATTAATGACACTGCAAAATCGTTCGCAGCGGATTTGTTAAGTAGTCATACCCATTATAGAGGGTAAAGAGACCATATAAAATGACTGCAACTGAGGAGAGACTCATCATCATATTTCTAAAGCTTGTAGCAGTGGCTAATGAAGATAAAAATCCCAAAGAGAACATCGCAGGAATGGTACTCACGCCAAAAATGAACATTACAAGTGCTCCATAGAGAGGACTTGCCGTACTTGCTGCCGTGATAGCAAAGAAGTAGACAAAACCACAAGGTAACAGACCGTTAAGCATCCCAAGAATAAAAAAGCTGACATTTGATTTTGAATGTAAAATCTTCTGAAAGGATTTTTTATAGAAATTGGACGAAGATATGGAGTGTTCTATGAGTGTTAAGAACTTTATTTTTCCCATAAGAGAGAGACCTGCCAAGACCATTGCTGCACCAGCGATGATAAGCAGTGTCCCGTTTGCAGTATTACTAAAAGTAGCCACACCGCCAATAGCACCAAAAAGTGCACCAAGAACGGTATAGGTAAGTACACGACCAAAATTATAAAGCAGATGTGCTACCGTTTTTGAGACCTTTGAACTTGCAGGTTCTATTTTAATGGTGGAGTATGCTAAAACGATTCCTCCGCACATGCCGATGCAGTGTCCAAACGAGCCAAAAAAAGCAATGGAGACAATAGTAAGCAGATTGATAGTGTCCATTATTTACCTAAAAGTTTTTTACGGATTTTAGGATCTTTCATTGTCTCTCCACGCAGGACTCTCAGGCGCATCTCCTCAAAATCGATCATCCCTTCACTCCTCTTCTCATACGCTCCAAAGCCATAGCCCATAGGTGTCAGTTCATTCACTGTATAGTACGCTTTTCGCCCATCAATCCATCTATGTGTGTCACGGCTCATAACCCAGATAACCGCATCCTCTGCAAATGGCTTATCTTTAAGCCACTCTACAAAGTCACCATGATCATGGAAAAACCATGTCTTTCCATCAGGTCCGACCACTTGAGAAGCATAAGTAAGCTCAGTAATTACCATACCGCAAAAGCTGTCCTGACACTTGTTTACTTCCATTTTAAGAGGAATTTTTTTGAGATTCCCCTCTTTAATGACAACCATATTCTGCGATTTTGAAAGAGAAAGGAACAGAACAACGATGATAGCGACAATAGAGAGTACAATTAAAAGAGGTGCAAATTTTTTCATAATGAGATTATATAGTTTTAATGGTTACATTTTTGTTAATCACGTCTTTTCTTTCCCTTACCAAGGTCATCATACTTTAAAAACCGCTCCAAATCCTCTTTAAAATCTGCATCAAGAGTCTCCCAAATCTCTTTTTTCTTTGCATATCTTGGGAGATCCTCTTTTTTAGATTTTTTCATATCGCGAATAAGATAGTGATACCGCACAAGATTCTTTGTATAGTCACTTACAAAAGGCCAGTTTTTTATTATTTGGTAGCTTCGCTCTTCATGATCGGTAAAACTCCATTCATCATAGTCCCAATCTTCTTGATCTTTCTTAAAAGCAGAAAATGGCTTGCCGATATCATGCAACAGTGCAGCAGCAAGCATTTTATAATCTTTATGTTTGAGCGTATAATAAAGCACTCGTAAAGTATGCACCAACACCCCATGCTGATGCCACTTATTCTGTGTAAATAAAAGAGAGTCCCAAAAAGCTTTTGAGAATATTGAATTTTTCACTTCACTCATATATGTTCCTGTGCTATAGGATGATAGACCGCAACCGTATCTTTTAGATCCTGTTTTTGAATATGTGTATATATCTGTGTTGTCAGCAGCGAAGCATGCCCTAACAACTCCTGTACAACACGAAGATCAGCTCCACCACGAATAAGGGAAGTAGCATAGGAGTGACGCAACACATGCGGAGAGACACCCAAATACTTCTGCGTTATCTTGTACGCCGATATTCGGCTCAATTTTCCTCCACGATAATTACACCATACATAATCTTTCTCAAAACCACTCTCACGCAGGTAGGTGTCTATTGCTTCAAGTGCTACTTCCGCCAAAGGAACTATACGCTCTTTATCTCCCTTTGCGTGACGAATATGCAGCCACTCTCCTTCAATATCATTTCTGCTTAACTCCAGTGCTTCACTGATGCGCGCACCACTGGCATAGAGAAAAAGGATAAGTGCATAGTCACGCAGACCTATCCACGCACTTCTGTCAATAAGGAAGAGCCCTTTTTGGATAGCTTCATAAGAGAGAAATTTCGGCAGAAGTTTGGGAATCTTCGAGAGTCTGAGTTTAGTTTTTTCCTCTTTGAACTGTGACTTGTAACAAAAATCAAAAAAGGCATTGACAGAAGAGAGTTTACGGTTGAGTGTTCTTTTGTTCTCATAGACTTCTAAGGCAGAAAAAAGTGCCATTGTATCAAGCTCTATAAGCGGTTTCTGCAGACGCTGCTCAAAAAAGAGCAGATCACTTTTATAGGCTTCTACACTCTTTTTTGAGAGTGCTTTTGTAACTGTTATGTATTCTAAAAAAGCCTCTAACTCGTTAGACATTACTCGAGGGAGATCTTCTCATCATCAACATAAAAGACATCTTTGCCTACAAACACAAAACCATCATCGATGTCCACTTCATGTACCGTATACGCAAAGCTCTTCTTATCAACAACAATCATATAGCCCTCTTTTTCTAAAATGTAGAGTTTTCCTTTATGGCTTATCATACCAAGAAAATGCGCAAATGGGAACTTAACCTTCAAATCTACCTGCAAGTCAGGTGTCAAAGTAATAAGTTCTCCCTGTTTTGTTGTAATATAAACCAGTTTTCCATCAAAAACGATATTACGTATTTCATACTTTTGACGCAGCTCTTTTTGTGCCATAGAGAGTAGCTTATACGAAGTTGCTGCAAGAATTTTATTATCGGCTATATTGAAATAGACGACGTTGTTAAAGTAGTCATCAGAAGAGACGATGACCGTTCTCAGGCGCTTTTTGAGTTTTGCATTGACAATGACAACTTTTCCATCCAAAGTAGAGAAAATCACCAAATCATTTAAAAAGAAAGGATTGACAATACGCATATCATTTGCGATGACCTTACCGCCCTGTTCTTTAAACAGAATCGCTTTTGTATCTGTATCGTAGAGTGCGATATCGTCATTTGCAAATAAAACCGCCAAAATATTTCCAGAGATGCTTGCCGCTGCAACTGTCTTTTTAAGATCAAGATGCTGCACTGTCGCATCTTTTATAGACTGTATCGTAACATTGCCATCAATGGTCGCACTGATAACCTTCTCATCACTCAAAGCAATCAGGCGATGATCTGGGGCGATAGTAACATTGAGTTCCCCGTTTTGTGTCAAAACGCTTCTGTCCTCTAAAAGCGCGACATTATCAGAGGTATCTACAATACTTTCATCCATCGAACTCGTTCTATCCCAATCGTTTGCCACTTTTTTCGGTTCATACACCTCTTTTGTACTACAGGCAGAGAAAAAAAGTGCAAGCGCAGAGAGGAAAAATATATACTTTTTCAAAATCTATTTCACTCCATAGTGCATGAGTGCGCTTGCAACCTGTGCCAGTGGAGAATCAACGCCAATCATCTCAAGAGAGTCATGCGCCTCATCAATTTTGCCTTCATTCATCAAAATAACAGCACTCATTACAGCACCAAGGTCTTTATAGATAGCATTTTGTTTTTTAGAATACTCTTGTAATGCTGCTAAATCTTCTTTATACTGTGCTGCTTCATACACTGCAATATCATTAACAAGTAAAGCTTTTGAGTTTTTAAGCTTTTGAAGATCTTCTGCATTTTTTTGTGCTATTGCCTGAGAGTATATCCATACATCATGCAGTGCAGGTGAAAGAGATGCAAGACGATCAAGTGCCAACTTGTCTGCAGGATTCTTTTGTAGTTGTTCTAATGTCTTATTTGCTGATTCGATTCTGTTTTGTTCACTTGCTTCATATCCAAGATCTGCTGCAACCACTAAAATGATCGCTGCTACAAACCCAATAAGAGGTTTTTTATACTTTTTAACAAAACGCTCCGTCATAACCGCTTTTTCAAAAAACTTCTCTTCTGAATTCAGCTCATCTTTAACCATCTCAATATTTTCTTTTAAACTCAAAACTTTTCCCTTGTTTATATATTTTTAAAATTTCATAATATTATCGCATACTTTGTTAAAGTTTCATCAAATAAATAAGGTTTATATGTTAAAATCCTTCTACTAAATCATTATGAGGACAAATTATGCAGGTAGATGATGCACTTTTAAGCAGATTAGAAAAATTATCTTATTTAAAAATAAATGATGAAAAACGCCAAGAGATTATTGAACAGCTTTCTGAAATTGTTGGTTTTGTTGATAACCTCAGCGAACTTGATACAGCAAATGTCGATGCAAGTTTTGCCATGAGTGATGCAGCGACACCGCTAAGAGAAGATAAGGTCGAATCTAACCCAAGCATTCATGATGCAATACTTAAAAATGCGCCAAAAAGTGCAGATGACTTCTTTATCGTTCCAAAGATCATAGAGTAAGCATGATAAAAGTTTACGGCATTAAAAACTGTGACAGTGTCAAAAAAGCACTCTCTTTTTTCAAAAAACACAATATACAATACGATCTCTTTGATTTTAAAACAGAAGAACTTCCCTGCCAAAAAATCACATCTTGGCTACAAAAAGTAGATATCAACAAACTTTTTAACGCACGCTCCACAACCTACAGAAACCTCAAGCTCAAAGAGATGAACTTAAACGATGAACAAAAGGCCGAGTGGCTCTGCCGTGAAAACCTACTCATAAAAAGACCTGTCATCGAGTTTGCCGATGAAGTAATTGTAGGTTATAATGAGCAGGAATATATTACAAAATTCAATATCTAGGAGTTTTTATGAGTGAAGAAGTTGCAGCTGCTGAGAGTACAGCCAAGAAAGTAGATATTAAAAAACTACTCAAGAGTGTTATCGCTTTTAAATCATCTGACTTACACCTTGTAGTAGGAAGTGAACCACAAATAAGAATAGACAAAGAACTGCGTCCGCTGAACCTTCCTGTGCTTTCTGCGACAGATGTAGAAGAGATGGCCTACTCGCTCATCGAAGACAAACAGAAGAAAGAGTTTGAAGAACATAATGAACTTGACTTCTCTTTTGAGCTAAAAAACATCGGACGTTTTCGTGCCAACTATTACCGCACTATTCACGGTATAGGTTGCGCCTTTCGTATGATTCCTATTGAGATTCCGACACTTGATGAGTATGGAAACCCTCCAATCTTTAAAGAGCTTGTAAAAAGAGAAAAAGGTCTCATCCTCGTTACCGGACCTACCGGCTCAGGTAAATCGACAACACTTGCTTCAATGCTGCATGAGATCAATATGACCGAACGCCGTCACATTATCACCATCGAAGATCCCGTCGAGTTCGTGCATAAAAACAACAAGTCACTCTTCTCACAACGTGATGTCGGAAGTAACACCGAGTCTTTTGCCGCCGCACTGAAATACTCACTCCGTCAAGATCCTGACATTATCCTCATCGGGGAGATGCGTGATGCTGAAACCATCGGTGCAGCACTGACTGCCGCAGAGACAGGTCACTTGGTATTTGGAACACTCCATACCAACTCTGCACCAGGCACTATCAACCGTATCATCGATGTTTTCGCCGGTGAAGAGCAAGCACAGATCCGTGCACAGCTCGCATCTTCTTTGGTTGCGGTTATTTCTCAGACGCTTATTTCGCGTATAGGAAGCGGTAAAGTGGCAACACAGGAGATCCTCATTACAAATCCTGCGATTCAAAATCAGATTCGTGAAGACAAAGTACACCAGATCTACTCACAAATGCAGCTAAACCAACAAGAGACATTTATGACGACACAAACACAACAGCTCATAGAACTGCTACAAAAAAATGTCATTTCAAAAGAGAATGCCATCAAAAACTCAAACCGACCGGAAGAGTTACTCAAAATGATAGAGGGGCTTTAAATTACCTCGCCCTCGTTCCCATCGTCCCCGATGGGAATGCTTATCCATATATTTTACTTTTTCCAATTACTGTATTTCTCGCTCCCAAGCTCCAGCTTTAGAACGAGAAAAATTTAGCCTTGTTGTTTCCGATACTTTATTATCATTTACTACATCTTCAACTGTATCTTATTTGTTGCAAACTGATGTATCAGCATTTGGATTATATTTTGGTATGGAATAGAGTTTTCTAAAGCCTTCTTTTTAAGTTCATAAATATCATTTTCATTTACTCTTATTGAGATCGCTTTTTTCTTTTGATTTTTGATGTATGATTGCAATTGCGCTAATCTATCATCAATATTATTTTTACTTTTCCATTCTCCATTTTCAACACTTTGTAAAATATCTTGCTCATATTCATCTAATTTATTCATATCAAACCCCTTTATTGTATTTTTTATTCATTTGTCTTGATGGAATAATCGTTTTTAAAAATATTGAAGTATCATCTTCAACATAAGGAACTAAATAAACATAATTTTTAATCTCAATTAAAATTATGAAAATATTTTGATTGGGATATTTTTCTTTATTTGGATGCTCAATATCATCCAATAAATTACCACTTTCAAGTGCTAAGATTACATCTTCAAAACTAACATCTCTTTGCTTTTTTAAGATCTCATTTTTTTCAAGACTATATCTTATAGTTTTATTTTTAATCATTTGTAGATTTTCCCAATTCAGATATACGATGTATTTTATCATATTTGGAATGCTGTGTCAAACGGTAGATTTTCGCTCATCGATTGGAATAGATATCCCCACTCGTTCCCATCGTCCTCGATGGGAATGCGTATTGGTATATTTTACTGTATGTTGTGATTGAAGTATGCATTCCCAAGCTGGAGCTTGGGAACGAGGAAAGCATGGAAACGAGGTGAGATTATTTTTTCCGAAATCGTATCATCTTGAAGCGTTCACCCAAAAAATTTGGCATGATGAGCATCTTCGCTTTTTCGAGTTCCTGTTTATATATCTTCTCATCTGCATGTTTTTGCAGTATCTCCAAAAGTTCTAAAATGCCCATATCGACAAGTGCGGTCATTTGTGCTTTAAACTCTACAAACTCCACGCCTGCTGCTTCATATGCATCTTTTACATGTGCAAAAGTGACATCGTAGGTTATGTCTGATTTTTTGTATAATTGCTCACGTGGAATGTAATCTTCATTCTCTTTTGGCAGAAAAAACGGCAGGACTTTATGTTTTGTGTAAATTCGCAAAGAAAAGTCAGGGCGTGCCTGCATCTCTCCATAGTCAAAGCTCATAAACTCAAACTTCTTGGCAGCTCCTGCCATCTCCTGTGCGAACTCCTCATAGCCGACAGCTATCTCACCCCTGTCTTTATGATATAGTTTAGCTTTCTCTCTAACCCACACATCATCCAAATCAAACTCTATATTATGCTGCGTGACACTTGCTGTTTTTCCTTTATAGTAAAGTTCACACGGAAAAGCATCAAATATCTCATTTGCAATAAAAAAAGCATTCTCTACCTGCATCTCACGCAGGGATTTATAATGCGTGAGCTTGACAACATCCCCAAAACTCTCACGAAAATAGTCTCGTTGCTGCTTTTGCAAGTCATCAAAACGCTCAATTATGACAAAGTTAAAAGAAGAAAACAGTTCCGGTCGTAAGGCATAGAGGAACTCACATACATCAGCCAAAAAGTAGCCATGATGCGCACCAATCTCACAAATCGTTGCATCAGGCTGTAAAAATCCCTCATCCACTAAAGCAATGATATGCTTGGCAATAGTACCGCCAAAGAACTTGCTCGTACTGACTGCCGTATAAAAATCACCCTCTTTTCCGATGTTCTTATAAGTCGCATAGTAACCATCTTCACCATAGAGCCACTCTGCCATATATTCACTGAATTTCATCTACTCTCCACTATTAACATACATCTCATAGAGTGTCAGCAACTCCAACTGTTTGTCAATTTCATAAATTTTTGTATCCAAATTCTGAATCGCAAGAGAATTTTGCAGCGTTGCCACATCGTACTCTGTTTTATACCCTGCTTCATAGAGTTCTTTGGTGTCACGCAGAAGTTTTGAATAGAGTTTTTTGTTTTCATTTGAGAGTGCTATTTTTTTATCTACATTAGCAATATTATGCATAACCTGTTCAAAAAGTGCCTGTAGCTCTCTGGCTTTATCTTTTTTTATAACTTTCGATTTCAAATAATCCACTTTTGCAGATTCTATATCTCGAAAAGTATTGATATCTAAAGGTATACTCGCACGAAGACCATAGTCATAATAACTTGATTCATTTGAACTGTCAATAAGTTGTCCATCGGCATAGAACTGTTGTCCGCTACTTTTACTCCAATTATATCCCGCTGTGAAGCTTACACTTGGCAGATATTTTGCAATACGAACATTTTTTGCATATCTATTCTTAATAACTTCAGCACTCGTCTGTTTGAGTACAATATTATGTTTGATAAAAGCATCCTGTGTGATAAGCTCAAGGTATGGAATATGCGCTGTTTTATAATCCAAATCGCTCAACGTATGAAACTGCGTAATAAGCTTCTCTTTTGCTGTTTGAATATCATAGAGTGTTTGTATGACAATGTTCTTTTGGATAATGGCATTATCTAAAAATCCTGAATCTAACTGACCACTTAGATATTCCTCTTCTTTTTGCTTGAGATTGATATCTGAATTTTCTATAAGTAACTTTTGTTTTTTAATTTTTAAAGATGTTTGTTTTATCTGCATCAAAAGTGCTACAGTATCCTTAATCATCTTACGTTTTGCCACATCAATGCTGTAGTCCGAATAACGCTTGCTTGCATTGGCGAACTTGATACCATAGTAGATACCGCCACTTTGAAAAATCGGCTGATTCATCTTAATGGATGCACTCTCATTTTGTTGTTCTGTATCATACGGTTTGGAACGGGAGAGTGAATAGTTAATATTTATCGGTGCTATCCATGAATCACGCAATTTTGAACCCTCTGCCTCATTTTTTTCATAATCATACGAGAAAGCCTCTTGTTTGTATGAAGAGATATAGTTATCTAAAGAAGCATTATTCTCATTTGCAAACAGAAATGTACTAGAGCTCAGAAACAGCAGCAGTGAGAGATTTAAAACCTTCATCTATTTCCTCTTTTGTAATTGTAAGTGGTGGTAAAAATCTTAAAGTATTTCTTCCGGCTTTGAGGACCATGACACCATGTCTACGTGCATTCTCAATAATGCTTGCAAGCGTCTGTGCATCTTTGGTACGCAATCCGCACATCATACCAATACCGACCTTTTGCGTGAAGATATTCATATGCGCTTTATAAAAAGCCTCCAGCGCATTGTTAAAGAGCAGTGATGTTATCTCCAGATCGCCACTTGCTTTTTTCTCGTTTAAAATATCTACCACTTCGCATACAGCCCGAGCACTGAGATAGTTTCCACCAAAAGTAGAACCATGATCACCAGCTGAGAGCACATTTTTGAGGGTTGTCATCACGATACCGACAGGCACACCTCCACCGACTCCTTTTGCAAGTGTAATAATCTCCGGCTCGATTCCATACGCCTGACTTGCCGTGAATTCACCGACACGATAGCAGCCTGTCTGCACTTCATCGACAATAAGCGGAATCTCTTTTTCTTTAAGCAGTTTTGCAAGAGCCTGTACTTTTTCTTTGTCCTGCGGCTCAACCCCGCCCTCACCTTGAATAAGTTCTATCATTACACCAGCAGTATGGTCATCTAAAAGAGGTTTTATTGCATCGATACCGTCAGCATAAACAAAGCCATCAGGAAAAGGACCAAAATAGTTATGCATAGATTCCTGTCCTGTCGCTTTTACTGTTGTGATCGTTCGACCGTGAAAAGAGTGGTTGAGAGTAATGATCTTGTAACGTTTTATCTCGCCGTCACGTTCACCATGCTTTCTTGCGATCTTAATAGCACCCTCATTTGCCTCTGCACCGGAGTTTGCAAAAAAGCACTGCATATCATAGCCGCTTGTCTCTACCACTTTCTGTGCAGCAAGTGCCTGTGGTGCGATGTAGTAGAGATTTGAGATATGTGTTATCTCTGAGACCTGCTTACAAAGTGCCTCTGCAACTCTTTTGTTTGCATGTCCGACAGAGACAACCCCGATACCCGAAGTAAAATCTATATATTTTTTTCCATTTGCATCAAAAAGTGTTGCATTTTCACCCTTGACAAACTCCACATCTGCACGCGCATATGTAGGCAGAACATATTTTTTATCTATTGCTTTAATATCCATATTTTCCTCTTTAATCAATTTTTAGTATTCGCACAAAATTTTCTTGAAAAATCGCACTTTTTCCCTCATAGGAGTGTTTTGAAGTTGTCAGATTATTGACTTCCTTGGCACCGGAGTGTACCAGTACACAATCCTCACGCAAGTCATTGTTGATTTTAACGACAAATTCCGCTTCCCCACTGTTTGAGAGCAATTTTATGCGACTCCCTTCACTAAAACCTGCAGCAGCGTGAAGATAAGCATAAGAGTCCCTGTGAAACTGAGAATTAAGCGATGAAGCTGCCTTTGGTGTTATGAGATAGAACTCTTCCTCATCTACTTTTTGCGGTACTTCAAACTCTTCTAAAAAAACGAACTCATTGTCATCTGTGTCAAAACCTTCTTTATAAGGAACGGCCTCACGATTTTCAACCTCAAAACTGCCGTCTATCTTTACAACACCATGATTTTTAAAATGCTCCAGATATTCCGCTTCACTTTTGAGTTGTACATCAAAAGCATTGCCAAGATAGGCTGCCAGATCATATTCACTAATACCTATGTCACTCTCTACCTGCTTATGCATCACCATCATACCGTTATGTGAATACGATGTTCGTATATCCTCTTTTTCTAAAAATGTCTTTGCCGGAATGACTAAGTCTGCAATGGCATTCGTTTCATTCTCATAGAGTCCGAAATAGATGACATTTTGGGTGTGTTCTATCGCATCGAGGACTCTATTTGTATCTGGCATTTGCGCAAGTGGATTTGCCCCTTGGATAAACACTGTTTTAAATTCATCAAACGGCGTATTGACCTTGGAGACTCTTTTGGCTTTTTGTGTCTCAGACGGAGAGTTTATACCCTCTTGTGAATTACCCAAATAAGCAACGCCACATCCCTCTTTACCAAAAAGGCCAAGTCCAACTGCAAGAGCATCGATAGCACGCATAACATCTGCACCATCACGATATTTTTGAATACCGACACCACAAACTATCGCTGTTTTTTTACCAACGACAAGATGGAGAAAATCTCCAATCTGTCCTAATGTCATTCCTATATCTTCAAGTATCGCTTTGATTCGAATCGTCTGCGTGAGCTCGTAATAATCTTCATGTTCCGTTGCAAAGGCTTCTAAAAAAGCATCATCACAAGAGTCTTCAATATGTAAGAAACGGTACAAAAGCATCGCTAAAAATATATCGGTATGTGGTTTTATCTGAATATGCAGATTCGCCATTTTGGCAATTTTCGTTTTTACAGGATCGATGACGATGACTGTTTTATCTTTAAGCAGCGGCAGCAGATGCGATGAAGTGGCATGAGGATTCCTTCCCCAAAGAACGACTACTTCCGATTTTGCTATTTCACTAAGCGGCATGTTTTTATTACTTCCTCGTCCCTCTACAATACCGGCTTCTCCAGCGCCATCACAAAGCGAACCATCCGTTAAGTAGGCACCAATTTTTGCAAAAACATGATCAGTTACACCTTGCATCAATGCAAAATTTCCACTACCCCTGTAGTGCAGAATCTCAGATTTCAGCGTTGCAGAGAAAATCTCTTCTAATTTTGTAAGTGCTTCTTGCATGCTAATTACTTCACCCTTGTAACGAGGCTGTTTAATCCTCTCATGTGATGCATAATGATTCAGATGCGGGCATAAAAACCCCTGTGTATGTCCATCTTTGAAAGCTTTTAACTTCCCTTCATCATAAACAATGCCACAGGCATCGTAACAATCAAGCGGACATGCTGTAATGCTGCTTTTCATAGTTCCTATTCCTCTTTTAATTCAACTTTTACTAATTTTGAAAATATCTTTGGCGGATCGATGATGATTTGTACTTTGTATTTTGAAATATTCACGCTGTCTGCAATGCCTAAGACACGAGAAACTTTGTACGTGGTTTTTTTGCCGTCTATATAAACTTTTTTTTGCTTGATATTTTTTAGCTCATCAGCATCGACATAGATAGTAAGGAGTGCTTTTGAGGTATCAGCCACTTTAGCAAGCGGTGTGGCAATATTGACAACCTGTCCCTCTTTGACATCTATGGAGTAGAGAACAAAACCTTCTTGGCATACTTTTTTGTCACGTATGCTTTTTTGCAACTGAATGCGTCTTAACTCTAAATCTGCAATTGAGTTCTTGAGAGAGTAGACCTCTTTTTGTGTAGCATTAAAAGAGTTTTCACTCGCTATAAGATCATAAAACTCTCTATCTTTATCTATGCGTGCCTTAATCTTAAGCGCTTGAGTCTTTTTGTAATTACTTCTCTTTTTTTGCAGTACTTCTTCTAAGTTTTTGAGTATTTTTTCATTGATCTGCAGTGTGGCTTGCATATCTTTCAACTTTGTCTGCACATCAGTGAGCTCTGCATTGTCGATCTCTGCATCAATGATGATAAAGGGCTCGTTAGAAAGTTTTTTACCAAGCATATCTTCATGCACAGTAAGCACTTCTCCGGTTACATTTGATGCAATATTTTTTAGCTTATACGGTTCTACTTTGGAATAGTGTACCTCTGCGTACGAGAAAATGTTCAATACAAGAAGATAAAATAATACTCTCACGTTCATATGCCTTTTTATTTTATTTTACCATTTCCTAGCTAATATTCAAGCGTATTTCATTTTATTTTTGGTACTATTAAGTCATATTTAACGAAAAGGTCTTAAATGTCTGTATTAGATAATGTTGATGCTGCTACAAACCTGGCTAAGAACAATGAGTTGCAACTTTTGGTTTTTCGTGTCAGTGAAAAAGAGGACTCGGCTTACTATGCCATCAATGTTTTTAAAACAAGAGAAGTTGTAGAAGCTAAGAACCATTATCTCACGCAGATACCTGCGCCACATCCTCTTTTGGAGGGGACAATTATTCTGCGTGGAATGCAGATTCCTATTTTAAATCTTCCTGTATGGCTTGGTGTTACACTCTCAAAAGATGAGATAGAACGTTCAAACATCCTTGTTTGTGACTTCAATGGTGTTATTATCGGTCTTCGCATCATGTCCGCATACCGAGTCATTAAAAAGAACTGGAATGAGATGCATGCGCCTGATAGCTACAGACTCAAAGAAGATGGTGTCGTTATGAACGATACACGTCTTGAAGATGGATTTCTTTGTTTGATACTTGATTATGAAAAACTGCTTGCTGATGTACTTCCACAGGCACTTGTTGATGTCGACAGAGATACAGAGATGCTCAAAGACATCGAAATACCGGATAAACTCAGATTTGGAACTGTTCTTACAGCAGAAGACTCTAAAACAGCCCAAAGACATCTTGTTCAGCTCTTCGCACGTGCCAATATTGCTATGAAACTCTTTGATAATGGGAAAAAACTTATCGATTTTATCAATGAATTCGATGAGGCACAGATAGAAAAAATTCCTGCTATCATCACCGATATCGAAATGCCAGAAATGTCTGGCTTTACTGTCGTAAAACTTTTAAAATCCAACCCTAAAACAAAAAGTATTCCTATAATCGTAAACTCATCAATGACTGGAGATAATAATAAACGTGAAGCAGAAGTACTCGGAGCTGACGGTTTTATAGATAAGACGAAGAGTCATAATGTCATTCCGCTTATAGCATCTGTAATGCAAAAATAAACTAAAGTATTTTTTAAGACAAGAAGAAAGCAACGCAGTAAATGCGTCGCTATTTAAATTTTTAACCTCTCTATTGGAAGAGAGAGATTAAAACACCAGCTGCAACTGCTGAACCGATAACACCTGCAACATTTGGACCCATAGCATGCATTAAAAGCATATTTGTACGGTCATATTCCATACCTACTTTATTTGATACACGCGCTGCCATTGGAACTGCAGAAACACCCGCAGAACCGATAAGTGGATTCACTTTATGACCAGGGAAAAGGTTCATGATTTTTGCCATTAAAACACCTGATGCAGTACCCACAGAGAATGCAATGATACCAAGAGCCATAATAAACATAGTTTCAGGAACCAAGAACTCATTTGCTGCAAGTTTCGAACCAACACCAAGACCTAAGAAAATAGTCGTAATGTTAATAAGTGCATTTTGCAATGTATCATTTAAACGCTCAACAACACCAGACTCTTTTAAGAAATTACCAAACATAAACGCACCAATAAGTGGTGTAGATTCTGGTAATACTAAAATAGCAAGCATAAGTATTAAAACAGGGAAAATCAATTTCTCTAAACGAGAAACATGACGCAATGTGCTCATTTTTATCTTTCTCTCTGCCTCAGTTGTAAGTGCTTTCATAATCGGAGGCTGGATAATAGGAACCATAGCCATATAACTGTATGATGCAACCGCAATAGCACCGAGAAGTTCAGGTGCAAGTTTCGTCGCAATAAAGATAGATGTCGGACCATCCGCACCACCAATGATTGAAATCGCTGATGCCTGTTTGAGTGTAAAATCTACAAGCTCCATATCTGCAAGGACAACTGCTCCAACAAGTGTTCCAAAAATACCAAACTGTGCAGCACCGCCAAGAAGTGCTGTTTTAGGGTTTGATAGAAGTGGACCAAAGTCAGTCATTGCCCCGACACCCATAAAGATGATAATAGGGAAAAGCTCATTTGAAAGCCCCGCATGATAAATAACACCTAAGAAACCATGCGGCCCTGCAATTCCTGCAATAGGAATATTTGCCAACAATCCACCAAAAGCAATTGGTAAGAGCAGTAAAGGCTCGAAACCTTTCGCAATAGCAAGCCAAAAAAGTAAGAATGTGACGAAAATCATAATCACACGGCCTATACCTTTGTGAAAATCACTCATAGGCTCACCCGTTGCACTCATTTCATCATCATGAGGGTTAATAAGTGCAACAATACCTGTTGTTTTCAAAAATGATACTACCATTTCACCCATAGGTTGAGACTTATATGTCTCCTCTTGATGCGCAGATAGTTTTTTTTCTACAGCAGCATGTTCTGAAGCTGCTGCATTCACTGAAAAAGCAAATGTAAAGAGCATCATTGCTGCAAAAAATTTAATTACAATATTTTTCATTGATTATCCTATGACTGCTACGACTTGACCCTCTACAACTTTGTCATTTGTAGCAACGTTAATACTTTTAAGTACTCCACCAGTCGGTGCAACAACATCGATTTCCATTTTCATAGATTCAAGAATCATGATAACATCACCTTCATTAACGCTTTGCCCCGGATTAGCAACGATTTTCCAAACATTACCCGGAAGAAGTGCTTTGATCTCAACACCGTCACCACTTGGTGCATTTGGTGTTGGAGCTGCTACTGCCGCTTCACCATCTACTGCTACTACTTGAACATCACCACTACCTTCAGCAACTTGAACACTGAACTTTTGACCATCTACTACTACTGTATAATTTCCACTCATCTCTTTTCCTTCTCCTTTACACTCTTCTTCCATTTGTGATTTTTTACGTACGTTTAATTCACCTTCCCCTTTAAGGAATGCGATACCTTTATCTTGACATGCTGCTGCAATGAAGATATTTTCTTCTGTAATCTCAATATCTTCTTCTTTGAGTCTGTTGATCCAGCTCTCTAAAGATTTTGCCGGATCAGCATCTGCAAGATCAAGTGCTTTCTCTTTCGTCGGTAATAAATTCAGTTTCTCTGAAGCGATTTTTACGATCTCAGGATCCGGTTCAACCGGAGTTTTTCCAAAATAACCAAGAACCATACGTCCATATCCCGGAGCTATCGCTTCCCAAGGACCTTGCATTACATTGTTAAGTGCCTGTTGGAAGTAAAATTGTGAAACCGGAGTTACAGAAGTACCGTAACCGCCTTTTTCTACAACTTCCTGCATTGCTGCGATGACTTCAGGGAACTTATCCATAATGCCATTATCACGCATCATTTGCGTATTTGCAGTTAAAGCACCACCCGGCATTGGTGAGAATGGAATGATTGGAGAGACCATAGTCGCTTCAGGCGGCATAAAATAATCTTCAAGACAAGCTTGGAGTTCTTTTTCATATGTAAGGATCTTGCCAAGTTCTAAGCCACCAAGGTCATAGTTCATTCCCTTCGTTGCGTGAAGTATCGTTAAAATATCTGGCTGACTTGTTCCACCACTTACCGGACTAGCTGCCATATCAATACCATCTACACCTGCTTCAAGCGCAGCCATATATGCGGCGACAGAAACACCTGCAGTTTCATGTGTATGCAAACGAATATGCGTATCATCACCTAAAAGCTTTCTTGCCATTGAAATTGTTTCAAAAACTTTTTGAGGATTTGAAGTACCTGATGCATCTTTAAAACAAATGCTGTCATATGGAAGACCACTGTCTAAAATATCACGCAGTGTCTTTTCATAGAACTCAACCGTATGTGCCCCATGGCATCCCGGTGGAAGGTCCATCATTGTTACAACTGCTTCGTGCTTGAGTCCATGATGTGTAATTCTCTCAGCTGAGTATTTTAAGTTTTCAACATCATTGAGTGCATCAAAGTTACGAATAGTCGTCGTACCATGCTTTTTAAACATTTTCGCATGGAGATCGATGAGTTCTTTTGAACCAGTATCGAGCATAACTGTATTGACACCACGTGCCAGCGTTTGCAGGTTTGCTTCAGGACCTACAATTTTACGGAACTTGTCCATCATCTCAAAAGCATCTTCTCTCAAGTAAAAGTAAAGAGACTGAAATCTTGCTCCCCCACCGAACTCAAAGTGAGTAATACCAGCCATTTTCGCTGCTTCTACTGCTGGAAAAAAATCTTCCATCAATACACGACCACCAAAAACCGACTGGAAACCATCTCTAAAAGTGGTATCCATTACATCTATATATTTCTTAGCCATTCTAATCCTTAACCTTGTCTATGATGTGCTATTGCCGCAGTAATTGCTGCAACTATTTTCTTTTTATCGTTTTGTGCATTTGCACCTGACGCACCTGCACTTGGCTGTGGTTCGGGGAAAAATTTATTTATGACAGATGATATGATATTCATACATGCTATCATAATTATGAGAAAAACGAACACTGTTCCCATTCCCAATATCATAAATTTAACACCCTCTAATACGAGGTTAGTCTCCATAAAATTACCTTTTTTCATAATTTGTGCAGTTAGTATAGTACAAAGATGTTTAAAGAAAGTTTTTCTTTTGAAGAATCTTTTTTTTAAAAGCTTCTAGTGTTACTTTTTGATTGTAAGTTCTTACTCTTATATATAATTCATATCTTTTTAGATAAAATACTCTTAATAACTTCAAAGGATTTAACAATTATGATAGCAGGTATGTACGAGCAAGACTTTTTAGCATATATGATTTTTGGATTGATACTTAACTTTGTCATGTCCATGATGTTTGGACTCTACCTCAGTAAAAATATCGGTATGCAGGAGATGATAGAGTCAAAAGGCGATAAAGAGCAATCCCTGCTGGTCAGTCTCAGTCTTTTTATTCCATACGCAAAGATGTTTATAACACTTTACAGAGTGGCAGTCCTACAACTTTTCTTTTTAAACAAGGGCTATACACATAAAGAGTTCTGGATTTATATGACAAGCGAGCAGGAAAAAAGTTCTTAAAGGCAGAAAATGAGTGATTTTAAATTAAAAGTAGTACTGAGTATATTAGGGGGAATCGTCTTCTCTTTTATATTTATTTTACTTGCTTTTGTTCTGCCTCCGGAAAATAAAGAAACACAGGTCATCAAAAAGCCAAAAGGAAAACTAGAACAGATATCACACGCTCTTCGTGAACGTTAAAAAGAGAGAGAATTCTTTTTACTTTTATGAGTTTTATCGTGTCATAAGCACACTTTGGCCGCAATTTTATAGCACAGACTTTCAACGCTTCCAAACATGTCAGCAGATACTCCAGATCATCTTTTTTCATCAGCTCATACAGGAGTGCCTCTGCATCTTTAATACGTAGATTTCTGGCAACTCCAAGATTTTTATGTGCTAGTTCCCGAAAAGGAGTATAATCGAGTGTAAGTTCTTTTGCTTGAGAATCCTTGAGCGTCTCCATGTACTCATCAAATTGTAAAATAGCTTTAATGATCTGTGCCACATAATCATCAACGAGTTGCTGAACCATTTCATCATCAAGACCAAGCTCTGCAACAGCCTGTTTTGTGTCGTAAGCATAATGTTGAATATTTAAATGGGCTAATTCAGCAGAGAGAAGTTCATCGCATACTTCCTCCGCACTTTTTTGCAAGAAGGCTATATCATCTTCTTCTGATGGTTTTTCAATAGTTTTTTTTAAAAAATTTAATTTTCGTAACATAGAAGTAAGATATCATATTTCTGTGTTAAAAGTAAATAAAAAAGAGGGATAAATTAAAAAAATGAATGAGTGCTACAAATACACTCATTCAAAAATTTTATAATGCTTTACTCATAATACGGTTTAGACGCATTGCAAATTCAGCAGTATCATCAAGTTCACGACCATCAAAAAGTTTTGCCTGATCGAAAAGTACATGTGCCGCATCTTCAATCAGGTTTTGATCGCTTGAGTTTTTCAACTTCTCGATGAGCTCATGTTTTGGATTGATTTCCAAGATTGGTGCAGGTTCAGGTACATCACCCGCTTGCCCCATCTGTTTCATCATCTGCGCCATCATATACGATGGATCTTCTTTATCTACTTTAATCGCAACAGGAGAATCTGTAAGTTCAGTAGTTACCTCTACCTCTTTGACTGCTTCACCTAGAGTAGTTTTAAACTCTTTTGCAAGTCCCTCAAACTCTTTTGCAAGCTCCTCTTTTGCTTTTTTCTCCTCTTCACTCTCTTCGAACTTCGCATCTGCAGCAGGGACGAGCTTATATTCTTTATACTCTGTCACCATTGGGAAGATGATAGTATCTACCTCTTCATTAAGCAAGAGTACATCTATACCACGTGCTTTGAACTTTTCAAGCAGTGGTGAGTGTTTGAGCATATCTACAGAACCTTTGTTTGCCAGGTAGTAGATCTCTTTTTTCTCTTCATCAACATTTTTGATGTAATCTTTGATGGTTACCATCTCATCAGAGTTGAGTGTATGGAACTTGAGTAACTCTAAAATCTTCTCACGATTCGCGAAATCACTGTAAAGCCCCTCTTTAAGAACATTTCCAAACTCTTTATAGAAAGTATCATACTTCTCAGGCTCTTTTTCCATCATTTTCGCAAGTTCAGAGAGCACTTTTTTAACCGATGCATTTCTGATCTTACTCATAATAGGATTTGATTGTAAAATCTCACGCGATACATTGAGCGGCAGATCTTTTGAATCGATCACACCACGTAAGAAGCGCAGATATGTCGGCATCAACTCTTTGTCATCATCTGTGATAAATACACGGTTGATGTAGAGTTTCACACCCGGTTGATAATCGACTCTGTAGATATCCATTGGTGCTTTACTTGGAATGTAAAAGAGTGTCGTATACTCAATAGCACCTTCTGCTTTATGGTGCATCCATTTTAACGGCTCCTCATTTGAATGTGCCAATGTCTCATAAAATGAGATATAATCTTCATCTTTTAGCTCACTCTTAGGCAGTGTCCAGAGTGCATTTGCCGAGTTGATCTGTACATTTTCGATCTCCGTTTTACTTGGCTCTATCTCTTTACCGTCATCATCCGTTTTTGCCGGAATAAATTTCTCTTTATCCATAAAGATAGGGAATGGAATATGGTTAGAGTATTTTTTGGTGATAGTCTCGATTCTATGTTCTTCTAAGAACTCCTCTTCACCCTCTTTTAAGTGCAGGATAATCTCAGTACCATGTCCCTCTTTTGTTGCCTCTTCTATCTCAAATTCGCCACTTCCGTCACTGATCCATTTAAACGCCTTCTCTTCGCCCGCTTTTTTCGTGATAACCTCAACTTTGTCAGCAACCATAAATGCAGCATAAAAACCTACACCAAACTGACCAATGAGATGTGAATCAACTTTTTGATCCCCTGTCAAGTTCTCCAAAAATGCTTTTGTGCCAGATTTGGCAATCGTTCCGAGATTATTTAAGAGATCCTCTTCATTCATCCCAATTCCCGTATCAGCAACTGTCAGCAATTTTGCCTCTTTGTCTCTTTTAATATCGATACGAGGATCAAAAGTAACATCCTTGTACTTCTCATCTGTAAGTACCAACATATTTAATTTATCAAGTGCATCCGATGCATTTGATACCAACTCACGCAAGAATATCTCTTTATTTGAATAGAGTGAGTGAATCATTAGTTGTAAAATCTGATTTGCTTCTGTTTGAAATTGATGTTTTGCCATAATTTATATCCTTTTATTGTTTTTTCGTCAGTATTTTATCAAAAAAAGTTAATAGTTGCAAGTTTTATAAAGAAAGTTTAGTCTATTTAGCTAAAGTTTAATTAGTTTCT
>VCAX01000016.1 GCA_013607665.1 Campylobacterota bacterium
CATGCAAAACAACTCAAAACAAATAGAACTGCTAACCAATACAACACAGACCTTTGAAGATGAGTTTTTCAAATATGCCAAGCCCTTGGAGTTTGAAAAAGGCGCGTCTCCATTTTTCCCCGATGACTTTTTAAAGTACTTCTACATTCTGGTTGAGGGGCGCATTAAAACCTATCAGATCAATTTTGAAAATAATAAAGAGCAGACGATTTTTGTCTATAAACGAGGGGATATGTTCGATGTTATCACCCTCTTGGACAACCAACCCCATGATGTAATTTACGAGGTGATGGAGCCGACAAAAGTCTTGCGTCTGCCAATAGAGCGAGTGCGCTACTGGCTGGAACATGATTAGACTTTTAACAAAAAGTTCTTTCCCTATCTCGCAGCACAGATGCGCCACACAGAAGAGCTGGCAACAGATATTTCCATGAAAAAAATCATAACAAGTTTACTCCTCGCAACACTTTTAGGCACAACAGCAAATGCGTTTTCAAATGTAACAGATCCGTATGATGCAGATTTTGCAAAAATGAATCAATACTTCAACTCACTCATTGAATCTCACCTTACAAGTGCAAAGCTCAACAATATCGGCTACCCTAGAATGGATATAGCAGATTCAAAAAAAGAGAGTCCAAAGAGGAAAAATCCAAAGATTATGTCAAAAAAGAGATCTTTTATGGAAGCTTTCAAAAGGCGATTCAACTACCTGAGAACATTGATGAGAGCAAGTTAAGCACAAAATTTGAAAACGGAATACTCATAGTGACCATTCCTAAAACAGAAGTTAAAAAACCAAAAGTAAAAGTCATTCCTATAAAATAAGAACTTTTTGCTAGAATTCGATTATGAATTCATATATAGAAAAGTTTAACACTACAATTACAAAGACATTTTTCTCCAAGCTGCCTCAAAATGAACAAGAGTTCATTCGTGAGGCTGCAATGAAGTACAAATTTTCCCATCAAGAGCTCATCCAAATCATTAATATTTCGCGTGATCTCGGTCTGTGGGATGAGCCTCGTATCACTGAAATATTTCCCGACCATCCCTCACGAAAAGTTGTTTTTGCCAAACTCAAAGAGAAGTACGAGTCCATTCGAAATACACCAAACTCTTATGAAAACTTCACACTTAAAAATATCCCACAAGAGCAGAAATACACCTTTAAAACAAAGGCCAAAGAGGGCTTTGGTCTTGGACTTTGTCCTGTAGTGAGTGAGAAAACACGCTGCTGTAATCTCCTTACGCTTGATGCCGTTGAGTCTTGCGGCTTTGACTGTTCCTACTGCTCCATTCAAAGCTTTTACAATCAAAATACCATTACCTTTGACAGCACATTTAAAGACAAACTGCTCAATCTTCAGCTTGATCCAAACAAAACCTATCACATCGGAACAGGACAGGCAAGTGATTCGTTGATGTTTGGCAATCGTGAAGGCGTACTTGACGCACTTTTTGAGTTTGCCCATAAAAATCCCAATGTTATTTTAGAGTTTAAAACAAAATCTGACAATATCAAGTATCTGCTGGAAAATGATGTGCCTCAAAATATTCTCTGTACATGGAGCTTAAATACACCGACAATTATTGAAAACGAGGAACATCTCACAGCGTCACTCGACAAGCGTATAGCAGCGGCACGAAAACTCGCTGACAAAGGGGTGAAGGTCGGTTTTCATTTTCACCCGATTGTGGAATATGTCGGTTATCTTGACGAATATCAATCGGTATATGAAAAACTTATACTACAATTCAAACCTTCAGAGGTGGCTCTTGTAAGCTTTGGAACACTGACCTTTATAAAACCGGTCATAAAACAGTTGCGTGAGCGTGAGTTTCGCAGTAAGATAACGCAGATTCCGCATGAAGATGCAAGTGGCAAGACCTCTTACCCAGAAGCGACCAAAATAGAGATGTTCAAACATGCCTATGAGAGCTTCGCTCCTTGGCAAAATGGAGAAGAAAAGGTCTTTTTCTACCTCTGTATGGAACCACATGAACTCTGGGAAAAGACCTTTGGTTACAACTATGCAACAAATAACGATTTTGAGCATGCAATGCTTGGCGCATACTGCAAAAAAATCGGGCAAGATTATTTAATTTAGGAGTATTATGAACAGCAATACAAAACGAAACTATTTTTTATCACAACCGCATCAACCTTTTTTCATCTTAGGTGTCGCTAATGCCGTCATTATGATGCTTCTTTTTGCACTTGCCTATAAAGGAGTGCTCGCGCTGCGAGTCGACACAACCGTTTTTCATGTTTACACGCTGGTATTTTTACTCTTTAACAATGTCTTTACCAGTTTTTTATTTACAACCTTTCCAAGATTCAACCAGACAGAGGTTATTGCAAAAACCTACTACACAAAAATATTTTTTACTAATGCCATAGGCACGCAGCTCTTTGTATTAGGAGCTCTCGTGAATACTTATTTGCTGCTGGCTGCGATGGTTTTACTTTTTGTCGCACAGCTTTTCATTGTTCTCAAACTGCATACAATCTATCTCAGAGGACAAGCGCCTGATAAAACAGACTCTTTTTGGATTTTAACAGCAGAGTACTTTGGCCTTGCAGCACATATGCTCTTTATCATAATCATTGCTTTTGATCTCCCTGCACTTGTGCCAACTGCCGTCAATATCGCTTTTTATCTCTACCTTATCTTTCTTGCATTTAGTGTGGGACAGAGGATGATCCCCTTTTTCTCACACTCATGGGCAGAGAAAAATCCAAACTTCATAAAAATTATATTTGCACTTTTCATCTTAAAAAGTATCTTTGCCTCTGCGACTTTTGCAACCGGGGAAATTGCAGTAGATCTGATTTTAGCCGCATATATGCTCAAAGAGTTTCTACGCTGGGACCTGCACCCTTTTAACTCCCCTTCTATCCTTTGGGTACTGCACCTCTCACTCTTTTGGCTGCCTACTGCCTTCGCACTCTCTGCCATTTCGCTTACTGCCGAGCTAGTATTTGATACTTCCTTTTATTTTTTAAATATCCATCTGCTTGCCATTGGTTTTTTAACAACAGTGCTCATTGGCTTTGGAACACGTGTGACACTTGGCCACGCAGGCATGCCGCCTCACGCAGACAAGTTTGCCACAGGCATCTTTCTCTTCATTCAACTTGTTATACTGCTGCGTACACTTTTTAGCATCAATGTCGCTTTTGGCTGGGGTGCGAACTTTCTTTTTGACATCTCTTTTAGCGCATGGACTCTGCTCTTTCTACTCTGGAGCGGACGCTATGGAAAAATCCTCATTTTTGGCAAAGGAGCTTAGTTTATTTTGTAAACTTGATCTGCTCTGTTACCGTCTTTGATGATTTTCACTCTGTCACCGACAAGAAAATGTTTCCCTTTGACAACAACAACAATATTTCTGCCATCATCGAGTCGTACTGAAAGCTCAGAAGCATTTGCTTTGGCAGCTTGGCTACCTGCATAAGCACCACCTAGCCCCCCTGCAAGTGTTGCAAGTGTACTTCCTCTTCCTTGTCCAACCATAGAACCAAGTACCGTACCGACAATAGCACCTATAAACGTACCTGTACCATTATCACTAATAACAACTGGTCGGACACTCTGCACTGTACCTATCTCATATGTTTTTATCTGCTGATAGCTGTTTCCATCATATTCAGGTCCACTGTTTGTTGCACAGCCACTCAGAATCAATATTATTGTTGTCGACGAAGCTATTAAAATCTTTTTCATAACTGTTCCTTTGTGTTCTTGATATATTTTCAATCTGCAACACTCAAAGACCATACCTGCAAAATCATAAGCAATGAAAGCTCTTATGAAGATGGCGTAGGTATTGCACAAGAACTTTTTGATGAACAGCTAAAAGGCATATTTGTTCTCTCAGACGGCCTGCAAACGAATGGTTCAAAACTCACAGAAGGTATTAGCTCCGTTTTACCTTCTAATATTGTTGTGAGTGGTGGTTTGGCTGGAGACAAGGACAGGTTTGAGCATACTTGGATTATTGAAAATGGGAAGATTTGCGAATCCGTAGTATGTGCTATCGGCTTTTATGGAGAAAATATTCACTTTCAAGCAGCATCAAAAGGTGGATGGGACTCTCTTGGGCTCACACGAGTCGTAACCAAGAGTAAAGACAATGTTGCCTATGAGTTTGACGGAAAACTCGCACTTGAAATATATAAGCGCTATCTGGGAGATAAAGTAAAAGAACTGCCTGCAAGTGCACTGCTTTTTCCTTTGGGACTCAAAGATGTACAAAGCAACGAAGAAAAAGAGATAAGAACAGCTGTGTTGGAAGAAAATTAGTACTTAAAAGTAGGATCGATGAGGAGATAGAAGCCATTGAAGAAATACTGCCGGATGAGGCACATATCATTGGTTTTTACTCTTACGGAGAGATCTCACCACTTGCATCTGGCACCTGTGGTCTGCATAACCAGACAATGACACTCACGACTATTTGGGAAAGTGATGCATAAGCTCTTGAAAAAACAACTCAAAAAACTCGGATTTAAAGATGGGACATTCCCCAATGGCAATTTAGAAAAATTTATAGAGCTTGTCAATACCACCTATAAAGAAGCGGACGAAGAGAGAGCTTTTTTAGAACACACCTTAGAGACATCCTCACAAGAGATGGAAGAGTTGTATGAGGAGCTCAAACAAAAATCACAAACTGCTCTGGCAAAAAGTGAGCAGCGCTATAAAGAGTTAGCCACAAAAGATATGCTTACAGGCATACTCAACAGATTCGCTTTTGAAGATGAGCTCCAAAGAGTGATATCAAATTCAAAAAGAACAGGAGCACATTTTGCCCTGCTTTTTTTAGATCTTGATCACTTCAAAGAGGTCAATGATACCTATGGACATGATATTGGAGACAAACTACTGCAAGAAGCAGCGAATAGAGTATTGCCATACATCAGAACAGAAGATGTATTTGCCAGAATTGGCGGCGATGAATTTGTACTTCTTTTTACAAATATTAAACGTGAAAGCCTTCCAAAGTTAGTCAATAAAACGATGAGCCACTTTAGAGAACCTTGGATTATAGATAGCATCCATCTCAATGTGACAACAAGCATTGGAGTTGCTCTCTTTCCCGATGATGCTGACGATAAAATAAAACTCATGAAAAAAGCCGACTTGGCCATGTACAGATCAAAAGAGCTTGGACGTAATCAGGTTGTTTTTTTTGAGAATTTCTTATTAGATTAAACTTTTGTAGCAAGAATAGAACAAAATAAATGCACTTCTTTAAAGAGATAGGAATAGAAATTTTAAGGTATAATGTCATACTTTAAACAAACGGAATCACCTTATGTCAAAAACAATCAGCCCTTTTTTAGAACTGGGGAAAATAAACTCACTTCGTGTCGACAGAGAAACACCTCACGGTCTTTTTTTAATGGCACAAGACGGCAATGATATCCTGCTTCCACAAGCCTATGTAACAGATGAAATGGTTGAAAACACCCTTTTAGATGTCTTTTTATATACGGACTCAGAAGACAGACTCATAGCAACCACACTCACTCCTCACGCAATGCTTGACGCATTCGCACTTCTAGAAGTCGTGGATGTTGCACCATTTGGTGTTTTTATGGATTGGGGTCTGCCAAAAGATCTGCTTGTACCAAAACAGTTGCAAAAAACACCGTTTGTTGTCGGTGAAAAACGCTTTATAAAAGTTGTCTATGATGAGCGCACACACCGTTTGGTCGGGAGTGAAAAACTTGGGGACTTCTTTGACAAGCACCCAAAAGGACTCTCTCCGCATAAAGAGGTAGATATTCTCATCATTGCAAAAACACCACTTGGCTTTAAATGCATCGTCAATGACAAATACGAAGGGCTTATCTACCATAATGAGATCTTTGAGAAGATCGCACTGGGCGATAAAAAAAAGGCCTATGTCAAAACTGTTCGAAAAGACGGCAATATAGACTTAACGCTTAGAGCTGCAGGGAAAAAACAGAGTGCTTCTTCAGCTGATAAAGTTTTAGAACTGCTCAAAGCCAATAACGGCATTATACCTTACAACTATAAAAGTGATGCCGAGCTCATTAAAGATGTCTTTGGTCTGAGTAAAAAAGAGTTCAAACGTTCACTGACAAAGCTGCAAGATGAGGGGAAACTAGAGGTAAAAGATACTGGAATCTATCTCAAGGAGTAGCAGATGGCAAAAAAGAAAAAAGCAGTTGCACTCACGCAAAAAAAACTTGAGTTCACAGAGAATGAGATAACATATAAACTCATACGCTTTAAACCTGAAAATATGACACTTGATGTTATCCGCTATGAAAAGGGAGAAAAGCTAGGGGAATTCAACATCCCTTTTGCGCACCTTCCAAAAACACTCAAAAAAGTCATTAAACCAAACTAGAAAATGAATGAAAAATGAATGAAAACGTCGAAAAGGCAAGCAGCGGCGGGGATTTCCTCATATAGGCTGTCATGTTTGGGATACTCATAGTCATTGTAGGATATTTGGCTTGGACAAATAAGGATATTGAGAGATAGACCTCTCAATAGTGCTTTGAAATTTTGTATGTATAACTTAACGAATCAAATTAAGGATATACAAGGAGAATCGTAGGTATCATTATATAGATAAAGTGTTACAAAAGTGTTAACGAAAAAAATAATCTTTTAAAGGACAGCTATGAAAAAATGCAATACACTCCAAGAGGTACGTGACGAAATTGATAAAATAGACACAAAGCTTGTTGTTCTCATCTCTGAGAGAAGCCATTTAATACGCCAGGCTGCTGCTTTTAAGAACTCTGTTGATGAAGTAAAGGCAGAAGATAGAATAGATGACATCATGCAACGTGTCCGTAAACGTGCCATAGAGTTAAATATAAATCCCAATATGATAAGTGAACTTTTTACTATAATGATCGATGAGATGGTAGAAACGGAGATATCCGAATTTAGAAATGATGGAAAATTTTAATCAAAAGGCCCAAAAGAGAGACGTTTTGATTATTTGTATCTATAAGTGATACGCCCTTTATCCAAAGAGTATGGAGTCAGTTCAAGTTTAACACGGTCTCCTGGAAGTATCTTGATATAGTGCATACGCATTTTTCCTGCGATATGACACAAGATAATATGTCCATTTTCTAATTCAACACGGAAAGTTGCATTAGGCAAAGCCTCTATAATCTTGCCATCAACTTCAATAACATCTGCTTTAGCCATTTTAGTCCTTTATAAAGAAATTTCTTACTTTAACTCTCACGCAAGAGATAAAATTTCAGCTTTACCGTCAACAATCGCGACAGTGTGCTCATAGTGAGAACCGCGTAAACCGTCGGTACTAACAACATCCCAGCCATTATCCAAGATAACAGGCTTTGACTCTTTTTGACATATCATCGGTTCCAAACAAAAAACCATTCCATTTTTTATCTTGGGACCCGATTTTGGGTTGTTTCCCTCAAGATAGTTTGGAATTTCCGGCTCTTCATGTGGTTTTTTTCCAATGCCATGCCCACAAAAGTTACGAAGCGGTACAAAACCACGCTCTTGTATAAACTGTTCCATCAAGTAAGAGAGCTCTTTAAAGCGCATCCCCTCTTTGATATTTTCAATTGCGTAGTAGAGTGTATCTTTCGCACATGCGATAAGATCTTCATCTTTTTGTGTGATTTCACCTACTCCCATACTAATAGCAGCATCACCGAACCAGCCGTCAAGCTCCGTTCCAATATCATACCCGATCACATCGCCCTCTTGAAGCTTATAATCAGATGGTATACCGTGGATAATGACTTCATTAAGTGATGTACATACAGCATTAGGAAAGCCGTAAAGCCCTTTAAAAGATGGTTTTGCACCATGACTTCGAATATAATCTTCCGCCATTGCATCCATCTCTTTTAAGCTCATACCGACTTTGGTGTTTTTACGAAGTAGTTCAAGTGCGCCGCCAACAATCTTGTTAGCAGCGCGAAGTTTTTCAATTTCTTGAGGTTTTCTTAGCGCAATAGCCATTGCTATAGACCAACCGCACTAAGTGTTTCATATTTGCTCATATAGATCTGAGCTTCGATTTTTCTCATTGTATCAAGTGCAACCTGAACAACAATAAGTACCGCTGTCCCACCAAAGAAGAAAGGCACGCCCATCCCTTTGATGATCATAAACGGCAGTGTAGCTACAAGTCCAAGATAAAGCGCACCCGTTACAGTCAAATTACTTGCAGTGGTATTTAAAAACTCTTTAGTCGCTTCACCGGTACGAATACCCGGAATGAATCCACCTTGACGCTTGAGGTTGTCAGCGATGTCTTTTGCATTAAAAGTAATCGATGCATAAAAGAATGCAAAGAAAATTACAAATATAAAAGTTAAAAAGTTAAAAAAGTACCCGCCTGGATGTAAAAAGTCTGCAATGGCCTGCACAGTAGGATTTGTACTACTTCCTAAAACTGTCATAGGAAACATCAAAATCGCTGATGCGAAGATAACCGGAATAACACCCGCAAGATTCATTTTAATAGGAATATAGTTCATTACACGTTTGTTCTGGTTTTGCATCATCGTCTTTTTCGCATAGGTAATAGGTACACGACGCTCACCAAGTTCAACATAGATGATGATACCGACCGTTGCCAATACAAGTACTACAATAGCGATTACTGTTAGAAAACTCATAGCACCGGTATTTACCATCTCTACTGTCTGGCCGATCGCTCCAGGAATCGCAGAAACGATACCTGCGAAAATAATTAAAGAGATACCGTTACCGATACCACTTTGTGTTATCTGCTCACCAATCCACATAAGTAACATTGTACCTGCAAGCATAGAGACTGCAGAGAGTAAAATGAATGTGTTGTGATCTGCCAAGATAGCTGAATTACCACTAGGGCCTGTCAAACTTTGCAATCCGACACTCACACCAATTGCTTGAATTATTGTAATAACAATCGTTGCATAACGAATAATCTGCATATACTTTGTCATACCGTCACGCTCTTTTTTCATCTGACCCAAAGTTGGGAAAGTTGCAGCAAGAAGTTCCATGATAATGGAAGCAGTGATATACGGCATAATACCAAGTGAAATGATAGATAATCTTTGAATAGCATTACCGCTAAACATGTTCATAAGACCAAGTGCGTCTGATTGATGTGAGTCGAAGAAAGAAGCAATAACTGCAGTATCTACGCCTGGGACTGGCACATAAGCCAGAAGGCGGTAGATAAATAAAAACCCGATAGTAATAAGTATCTTATTTACTAGATTTTTATTCACAACTAGTTACCTGTTGTTGTAACGTTTTCGTCTTTAATTTTCGATGCAAGATCTTTTGCAGATGCACCTACTAGTTTGATTTTTGTTACAGAGTTAGCCATTTTATGAACACCGCGAATAGCTTCTACAGTGATCTCAGCCAGCTCAGCAACAGCTGTAATCTTTTCAACGTTAATTACATATGGTTTCTCTACTTTTGAGTGAAAACCAATTTTTGGTAAACGTTTTGCAAGTGGTTGTTGACCACCCTCAAAGTTTCTTTTTCTTTTGTAACCTGAACGAGATTTCTGACCTTTTTGACCACGAGCTGCAGTCTTACCAGTACCAGAACCTTGCCCGCGTCCAACTCTCTTACGAGAATGTGTTGAACCTGCTGCAGGTGTTAAATTTTCAATACCCATTTTCTATCCTTTAATACGAGAAAGTGCTTCAACTGTAGCACGAACTAGTGTGTTTGGATTGTTTGAACCGATTGATTTAGTAAGTAAATCTTGGAAACCTGCTAACTCAAGCACTGGACGAGCCGCACCACCTGCGATAAGTCCTGTACCTTCAGAGGCTGGTTTTAAAAGGATTGTACTTGCATTAAACTTGTGTTCAATATCATGCGCAATTGTAGTACCTTTAATCTTAACTGTTGTTAAGTTTTTAAATGCATTGTCAACTGCTTTACGAATAGCGTCAGGAACCTCTTTAGCTTTACCAACACCATATCCAACTGTACCGTTTTTGTTACCAACAACTACAAGCGCAGTAAAACGAAAACGTCTACCACCCTTTACAACTTTAGTAACACGACCAATGTTTACGATTGATTCTTCAAATTCATCTCTATTGATTTCTCTCATAGTCATGCGCTCCTAGAACTTAATTTCGTTTGCACGAAGTGCGTCGCCAAATGCAGCGATAACGCCGTGATATTGGTAACCATTACGATCAAAAACAATTTCAGTGATGTTTGCTTCTTTAAGTTTAGCAGCGAATGCCTCACCAAGTGCAGCAGCACCTTCTTTATTTGCTTTATGACCAGTAGCCTTAGAGTGTAGAGCGCATAGAGTTGTTGCAGTTGCATCATCAATAGCTTGTACACTTAGGTAACGATTTGATTTAAATACAGAAACACGAGGAAGTTCAGCACTACCAGATATTTTTGCACAAATACGACGCTTACGTTTTAAACGGTTCGCGATTTTGCTTTTTAACACTTTAGCATTCATCTTATCTTCCTCCCTTATTTCTTAGCAGTTTTACCGGCTTTACGCACGATATGCTCATCAATGTATTTAACACCTTTACCTTTGTACGGCTCTGGTGGACGGAAAGAACGAATCTCAGCAGCAACTTGACCTAACATCTGTTTGTCATAGCTTTTAAGTGTAATTACGTTCTTTTCAACACTTGCTTCAATAGCATCTGGCAACTCATAATTGATATCATGAGAAAAACCAAGTTGTAAATTCAGAACTTTACCTTTTACAGCAGCTCTGTAACCAACACCATTGATCTCTAATTGTTTTTGGTAACCAGTAGTCAAACCAGTAACAATGTTTTGAGCCAATGATCTGAAAGTTCCCCAGAACGCTCTGTCTTCACGAGAATCTGATAAGTTTTTAAAAGTAAGTTTGTTCCCATCTAATTCGAAAGTTACATACCCTTTTGTATCAAGATCAACACTATTTTTACCTTTAGTAAAAGTAATAACATTTCCATTTATAGTAACTGTAATGTCACTAGCAAATTCTACAGGATTTTTTCCAATTCTTGACATGCTACTCTCCTACCAAACCGTACACATAACTTCACCACCAATACCAAGCTCGTAAGCTTTGTCATTTGGTAGAACGCCATGAGATGTACTAACGATAATTGTTCCGTAACCATTTTTAAAACGTTTGATATCTTCTTTACCTTTATAGACACGACGTCCAGGCTTAGATACACGTTTTAGTTCATTGATCACACATTTTTCATTATCATCATACTTAAGTACGACTTTAATTGTTTTTTTCACACCATCTTCAATTACATTAAAGCTATCAAGATAACCTTTTTCAATCAAGATGCCAACTACAGCTTCAACACTTTTAGAGTGAACTAAAGTTGTTGTAGCCAATCTTCTCATACCAGCATTACGAACACGCGTTAACGCATCTGATACTAAATCATTAATTGCCATTTATTTTTTCCTTATAATTGCAAGTTTTTCAACTGCTAACATTTAGAAGTTTCCACTCAGCAGGCTTGTGCCTACCAAGAAGACTTTCTAACGCCTGGGATCATTCCCTCGTTTGCCATTTTTCTAAAACAGATACGGCAGATTCCAAAGTCACGAAGAACAGAGTGTGGACGACCACAAATCTGACAACGTGTATATGCACGTACTTTGAATTTTGGTGTTCTTTTCGCTTTCGCGATCATAGATTTCTTAGCCATTAGTTGCTCCCTTTAGTAAAAGGCATACCAAGTTTCTCTAAAAGAACCATTCCTGCCTTATCAGAATCAGCTGTAGTTACTACAGTGATGTTCATACCGTGGATTTGCATGATTGAATCATAGCTAACCTCTGGGAAAATAAGTTGCTCTTGAAGACCGAAGTTATAGTTACCGCGACCATCAAAACCATTTCTAGGAACACCACGGAAATCTTTCACACGAGGAAGTGCGATAGATACGAGACGATCTAAGAAGTTGTACATATTTTCACCACGAAGTGTTACACGAACACCTACCGGCATACCTTCACGAACCTTGAAACCTGCAACAGATTTCTTAGCGATTACCGTAGAAGCTTTTTGCCCTGCGATAGTTGTGATAGTATCTTCTATGTTTTGGATAAGTTTGTTATCTTTCATAGCAAAACCAGCACCTACAGAGATAACGATTTTTTCTAATGCTGGAATTTCCATAACATTTTTAACATCGAGCTCTTTTTGGATCTCTGGTTTTAATGCTAAATATTTCTCTTTTAAACGAGCCATCTAATTATGCCTCCACTTTACGTACATTTGAAACATCGATAGGCATCTCTTTATTGATATGACCACCTTTAGTGTTCTCTTCAGTTGGTTTAACAGCTTTTTTCGCTATCTTACAACCCTCTACGATTACTTTGTTTTTCTTTGGCATAACAGCAAGTACAGTTGCTTTTGTACCTTTGTCATCACCAGCGATAATTTCTACCATATCGCCTTTTTTGAAATTAAATTTTGCCATTACACAACCTCCGGAGCAAGAGAAACAATTTTCATGAATCCAGCGTAACGTACTTCACGACCGATTGGTCCGAAAATACGAGTACCGATAGGCTCTCTCTTGTCATCAAGTATTACAGCTGCGTTGTCATCGAAACGAATAAGTGAACCGTTTTCACGTTGTACTTCTTTATGCGTTCTTACGATAACAGCTTTAACAACTTTACCTTTTTTAACTTTAGCAGTAGGAATCGCTTTTTTAACAGAAGCAACGATAACGTCACCTACCGTTGCATAACGACGCTTAGAACCACCAAGTACCTTAATACACATAATCTCTTTAGCACCTGTATTATCAGCTACATTTAAACGAGTAAAACCTTGAATCATTACTACGCTCCTTTTACAACTGACTTAAGTCTAAAAGATTTAGTCTTAGACATTGGACGACATTCGATTGCAATAATCTCGTCTCCAATTTTACACTCATTGCGCTCATCATGTACCAGGTACTTTTTGAAACGCTTTACAACTTTGTGGTAACGAGGATGCATTACACGGCGCTCAACAACGATAGTCACTGTCTTGTCACCAGCAATTTTTACAACATTACCTTGAATTTCACGTTTATGTGTCATCGCTCGTCCCCTACTTTTCTACTGCAGCAAGTGCAGTATTGATTCGTGCAATATCTTTTTTAGCAACACGAAGTTCACTCGTGTTTTGTAATTGCATCATCTTTTGTTTAATCTTGAGAGTAAACAATTCTGTTTTCTTCTCTTTTAGCATTGCTTGAAGCTCTGCTGCTGTTTTATCTGCTAAATCAGAATATTTCATTGCTCATCTCCGCAGTAATTATTTTTGTTTTGAATGGTAGTTTGTGCATTGCAAGAGTTAGCGCTTCACGAGCTAAATCATGTGGTACACCAGCCATTTCAAATATAATACGACCTGGTTTGATGTTCATAACCCACTGATCAACTGCACCTTTACCTTTACCCATACGAGTTTCAAGCGGTTTAGCAGTTAACGGTTTTGCAGGGAATACTCTAATCCAAATCTTACCATTTCTTTTAATGTGACGTGTTGCAGAGATACGAGCCGATTCAATCTGACGAGAGTTGATACGACCAGCTTCTACTGCTTTAAAACCGATGTCACCAAAAGCTAACTTGTAACCTGAACGAGCGTAACCACGGTTACGACCTTTCATTACCTTACGATATTTTGTTCTTTTTGGCATTAACATGATTATTCAGCCTTTTCACTATTTTGAGGGCGTGGTTTTCTTGAACGACGCTCTTTTTTTTCTTCTTTAGCTTCTGCAGGAATACCTTTAGTAAGTACCTCGCCTTTGAAGATCCATACTTTTACACCGATGATACCGTATGTAGTATGTGCTTCAGCGAAACCGTAATCGATCTTAGCACGAAGTGTATGAAGAGGAACACGTCCCTCTAAGTACCACTCAGTACGAGCCATTTCAGCTCCACCAAGACGACCTGCAACTGCTACTTTGATACCTTTAGCACCAGAACGCTGTGCACCTTGCATAACTTTTTTCATAGCTCTACGGAATGCCACACGACGCTCTAACTGCGTTGCAACGTTTTCAGCAACAAGCTGTGCTGAGATTTGTGCTTTTTTCTCTTCTTTGATGTTGATAGAAATTGGTTTACCAACAAGTTTTTGAACAGCAGCTTTGAGTTTCTCGATATCAGCACCTTTTTTCCCGATAATGATACCAGGACGCGCTGCAACGATAGTTACACGAAGTCTTTTCACTGTTCTTTCAATGATGATGTTAGAAACACCAGCATAGTAAAGCTCTTTCTTTAAAAATGTTCTAATCTTGTGATCTTCACCTAAAGCAGCCGGAGCTGATTTAAAGTTAGGAAACCAACGAGATTCCCAGTTACGGTTGATTCCAAGACGTAAACCAATAGGATTAACTTTTTGACCCATTCTATTTACCCTCTACTTCTACTAAGATATGTGCTGTTGGTTTTCTAATACCTGAAGCCATACCACGAGCACGTGGACGGAAACGTTTAAGTACTGGACCATTGTCAACACGACATGATGTAATTACACAATCTTCAGCTTCACTACCGCTGTTTGCAACTGCTGATGCAATCACTTTAGAGATAATTTTCGCTGCCTTATTTGGAGTGAACTCTAAAGCTGCCATAGCTTCTTCAGCGTTCATACCTTGCACTTCACGTGCAATAAGACGAGATTTGATTGGAGATACACGGATAAATTTTAATAATGCTCTAGCCACGACTACCCCTTCTTCTGAACAGAGCCCTTATGGCCCTTGAATGTACGAGTTGGTGCAAATTCACCAAGTTTATAACCAATGTGATTCTCTGTAACATAGACAGGAACAAATTGGCGACCATTATGAACATTTAATGTTAAACCAACCATTTCAGGAAGAACCATAGATCTTCTTGACCAAGTTTTAATAGGTTTTTTGTCTCCGCTAACTTTCGCTGCTTCAACTTTTTTCATTAAATGAGCATCTACGAATGGACCTTTTTTAACTGAACGAGCCATTAGCCTACCCTTTTTGCATTTGGTTTACGGCGAGTGATGATTAATTTATCACTTGCTTTTTTACGACGAGTTTTAGCACCCTTAGTTGGTTTACCCCAAGGAGTAACTGGGTGACGACCTGAATTCGTTTTACCTTCACCACCACCATGCGGGTGATCAATAGGGTTCATCGCAGAACCACGAGTTTGAGGACGGATGCCCATATGACGAGTACGACCAGCTTTTGCGATTACGATGTTAGAATACTCTTCGTTTCCAACAACACCAACAGTAGCCATACATTCACCAAGAACAAGTCTCATCTCGCTCGAAGGCATACGAAGTGATACATATTTCCCATCACGACCCATAATTTGAGCAGATGTTCCAGCTGAACGTACCATTTGTCCACCTTTTCCAACTTTAAGCTCGATATTGTGAACCAGTGTACCGACAGGAATATTTTTCAGCTTCATAGCGTTCCCTGGTTTAACATCTAAACCAGCTTCAGCAGCTTCGATCTTATCACCTACTTCTAAACCTTTTGGTTGTAGGATATATCTTTTTTCACCGTCAGCATATGTAACAAGTGCGATTCTACAGTTACGGTATGGATCATACTCGATTGTAGAAACAGTACCAGGAATATTGAACTTATTTCTTTTGAAGTCAATGATTCTGTAAAGTTTTTTCGCACCCGCTTGTTTATGACGAGATGTAATACGACCATTGTTGTTACGACCTGCGTGAGCCGGCAACTTAACAAGTAATGAACGAACACTAGCTTTAGCAGTGATATCTGAACTGTCTACGTTCGTATAAAAACGACGTGAAGGAGTTATCGGTCTATAAGTTTTAATTGCCATCTTATACCGCCAAACTTTCTATTTGTGCACCTTCAGGTAAAGTAACATAAAACTTTTTAAAGTCATTTTGTTTACCTTGTACACCACGGAAACGTTTTACTTTTCCGCTTTGATTTAGAGAGTTAATCTTTGAAGGAATAATTCCGAAATACTCTCTAAACACCTCTTTAAGACCAGTTTTAGTCATACGTGGTGATGTTTGAACAACAATTACACCATCTTCTTGAAGACCAAGAGTCTTTTCTGTGTATAGTATAGATTTAATATCTGTAATATCTGCCATTACTTAGCCTCACTTACAAGATTTTCCCATACAGCTTTTTCTATCACGATTGAGCGATAGTTAGCAGCTAAGTATGCGTTTAACTCGTTAGATTCAATAACATATGTAGATTGAAGATTTTCAAATGCTAAGTATGTTTTTTCATCTAATAACTCTTTTACAAAAAGAGTGTCTCTTTGGTTTAATGCTTTAAACATTGCTGCAGCGTCTTTTGTTTTACCAGACTCTACTGCGATGCTATCAACGATAAAAAGAGTACCATTTTGTGCATGCTCATTTAAAGCAAAGTTCAAAGCAAGTTTTTTCTGCTTTTTGTTTACTTTTAAATCGTAGTTACGGTTGTTTTGTGAACCAAAAGCTTTACCACCGCCTACGAAGATTGGAGAACGACGTGAACCAGCACGAGCGCGTCCGCCACCCTTTTGAGCCCATGGCTTTTTACCACCACCACGTACATCACTTCTACCTTTAGTTACTGCAGTGTTTGCACGCTGTGCAGCTTGAGCAGATTTTACATAAAGGTAAAGGTTATGAGGATTGATTCCAGAGAAAGACTCTGGTAATGCTAACTCAGAAGCTTTTTCCATTTTTTCATTTAAAACGATTGCGCTCATTATTTAGCTACCTTTACACGACCTAAAGAACCGTTTGCACCACTTACTGAACCTAAAACCGCAATGATTTTGTTTTCAGCATCGAAAGAAACGATCTCATTTTTTACACTATTTTGTGTATTTCCATATTGTCCAGGCATTTTCTTACCCTTCATAACACGACCTGGCCACTCAGCATTACCGATAGAACCTGTTCTACGACCAAATCTATGACCGTGAGATGCAGGACCACCACCGAAATTCCAACGCTTCATACCACCAGAAAAACCACGACCTTTAGTGTTGAATGTAGTTTTTAGTACACTTGCCTCTGCAAGCGGAGCTAAATCTAAATCACCAGCTTCGGCGTTTGCTACTTCCAATGTAACAAAACGGTTAAATTCTGCAGGAAGATTGTATTTCTTCTGTTGACCTTCAATTGCCTTATTCATTTTTTTACCACTGTTGTACGCAACAATAGCTTTACCATCATTAACTTCACACACCTTTGCATCAAGAACTCTTAAAAGAGTAACTGGTTTTGCAGGAACTGTGATAGTACGGCTCATACCGATTTTTTCAACAATATATTCCATTTGTTACTCCTATTTGTCCATAGAGCGAACTTCAACGTCCACTTCCGGCGCAAGATCTAGTTTCATTAATGAATCAACAGTCTCTGGCGTAGCAGATACGATGTCGATCATTCTAGCGTGCATTCTGATTTCAAATTGCTCACGAGATTTTTTGTTAACGTGAACTGATTTCAATACAGTATATTTACGAATTTTTGTTGGTAAAGGTATTGGACCACGGATTACCGCACCAGTACGCTTAACAGCCTCTACGATTGATGCTACTGATCTATCAAGTACACGATGATCGTAAGCTTTCAATTTTAAACGAATTTTTTCCATAATTTTCCTTCTAAAGAACTCGTTGGATCCTAGCCCAACTATTTAAGGGAGCGGAATTATACTCAAACTACACCTAATATTCAAGGATTTAGGGGGCAAAAACGAAAATTCTTTCAAATTTATTTCCTTTTAATAAGGAAATGATAAAATTCCATATATCAAAAATTACTAATTACGCTTAAAATATACTCTCACTCCGAGGACAAATCCTCCCTATCGGTCTGAGCCTCTGCGCGAGAGTATATTTTCAAGCTGTCTGAACGAAAGGTTTAAGCAATGGAAATTTTACTGGAAGAATACTATAAAACCGATCTGGTACTTGAAAAATTCCATCAGCGAAAAGTCTCTATTGACGGGGGATCGTATCAGATTAACGGTATCATGCAGAGCGGGAAGACAAAATTAATAAAGAACTATCTGCTCTCACTCAAAAAGTCTTCCTATCTCTATGTTGACTGCAGTGATATTCGCATCGATATAGAAGCCTTCAATGCTGCCCTGCCCTCCTTTTGCAATAAGAACAAAATTGATGTTTTGGCACTTGACAACTATACCCCTGAGTTCACATTTCCAAATGTCACACAGCTGCTTGTGGCATCTGAGCTGCACTATGAACTGCCTTATTTGCAGACAATTGTCCTCTATCCACTTGATTATGAAGAATTTTTAGCCTATGAGCACAAGTATGACTCCTCTGCACTTAATCATTTTGTCCAGCTTGGCGGTTTTGCAGTCATGCATAAGGTAAATGTCGATGAACGCACGCTCTTTTTGCAAAAGATGCTGCGTGCGAGTTTGGATGATGTGGAGTTTGACATTATGAAACTCTGTGCAAAGTTTATGTCTCAAAAACTTTCTGCTTTTACAATCTATGAAAGGCTCAAACTTACACGTAAAATATCCAAAGACAAACTCTACAAATCTTTTGAAGCCTTGCGTGAGAAGAACTACATTCATCTTTTAGAGAAGTATGCACATGCAAGGGCGACAAAGAAAGTCTATCTCTGTGACACATCAATAAAATCGGCACTCAGTATTGAGAAAAATTTCGGTCGTCTTTTTGAAAACATGGTCTATTTGGAACTTTTGAAGTCTAATACGGAGTGCTACTATGATGACGGCATAGACTTTTATCTGCCGCGTAGCGATGAGATACTCCTCTGTAAACCCTTTGCCGATGAGCGGCGCCTTTTTAAAAAGCTTGAGAGTATAGAAGCCTTTATCTTCAGCTATGGCATTAGAAAAATCACCGTTATAACAATGAATAAAGAGGGAGCAATTTCGCATCCGCTCTCAAAGGTAGATATAATACCTTTTGATATTTGGGCTTTAGGAGATTAAATGAGTATTTTATGTGGCATAGATGAAGCGGGACGCGGACCACTTGCCGGTGATCTGGTTATGGCAGGCTGTATCTTGCGTGAGGAGGTCAAAGGACTCAATGACTCTAAAAAACTCACGGCAAAAAGACGTGAAGCGCTTTTTGAGCAGATCATCCTTCACGCAGAGTACCATATAGTTAAGTTCTCTGCAAAAGAGATAGATGAAATAGGAATATCACAATGTCTCACGCAAGGACTCAAAGCAATCATGCAAAACCTAGAAGCGGACGAGTATCTCTTTGATGGGAACTCCACCTACGGCGTTAAAGGTCTGCAGACGATGATAAAAGCCGACGGCAAAGTAGCAGAGGTGAGTGCCGCATCAATTTTAGCCAAAGTGACCCATGACAGAGATATCTTGGAAATGGCAAAAAAATATCCCCAGTATCAGTTTGAAAAACATAAAGGTTATGGAACAAAACTGCACATCGAAATGATTAAAAAATATGGTTACTGTGACATTCACCGTAGAACATACAAAGTAAAAGCACTTGAACCCACACTTTTTTAATCAATAAATGAGGATAACTCAACAATATGTTTACGGAATAGTTTGTGCTATAATATTCCATAAAAAAGGATATTCTAGCTATGAAAAAAATTCTAACAATTATTACCGCTGCTCTTCTCTTTACGGCCTGTGCTACGACTGCACTGGTAAACACACAGAACAATCTTCCTGATTCTAATCAAACTGCCCAAATTTCTCTTTTTGAACTCAACAATTACACAGATACACCGCGTGCCGGAATGCGTGCGGCAAATCTGGTTGAAGGTGTTTTACTCTCGCAAGGCTATAAACTCAAAACCCATCTCAATCAAAAAGTCGACTCCCTTGAAGATGCCCAAGATTCTGCTCAAGAAGATAGATCAAACTACTTTCTCATAGGCGGTATCAGTGAATGGCGTTATAAAACAGGAATCGATGGTGAGCCAGCAGTCAGTTTGCAACTGAGTCTTTATCGTACAAAAGATGCCAAACTGGTATGGAGTGCAACCGGCTCTAACAGTGACTGGGGAAACGGCTTCATAGGAAGTACAGCACAAAATCTCATCGAGCAGATGTTCAGCAGACATTAAGAAGATATAAGCTTTTTAATGAAACAAATAACCAAGAGAATCAAAAAACTCTCACGCTTAGAATATATAGTCAAAAAGATCCGTAAATATGCCTATGCGGAAACATTGATCCTCATTGGTCTCTTTTTAACAGTGGGCTATGCGATAGACCCACAAGATATCTGCCTCACGCAGGAAAAAGTCCCATACCTGCTCATTATTTTGGCTGTTTTAACACTCTTTCATGGTTTTGAAAGTGGCTTCATTGCAATGACACTCATCTCTTTAAGCATGTGGAAGTTCTATGAAAAATTTTCCTATGTGGACTTTTTGGTCTATTTGATGATGGTGCTCATTTTTAGTGAATTTCACTACTATTGGACAAAAAAGATACGCGAACTCAAGATTGATGATGATTATAAAGCCTCAAAACTCGATGAACTCTCAAAAGCCTTTTACTCTTTAAAGATCTCTCATGACCAGCTTGAAAAAAACTATGTTTTAAAACCGATGAGTATTCGCAGTGCAATTGAAACGATTATTCTCCATAGAGATGACGACACCGCACAGAACCAAGATCAACACTACCGAGACTTTCTAACACTCTTGGAAAAGTCTTTTAATCTCCAAAGTGGTCTTATCCTCTATAAAGTACTCTATGATGGAGATAAAACACTTACGACAGAGAATACACATATCAGTTACGGCCATACCTTTGAAAATGATAATAGCTTCAATGTTTTTGATGATTATATCGTCAAACATGCACTTGACAGGAAAAAACCTGTTTTTGTCAGTGATGAGCAAAAAACACCGACACTTCAAGAGATGGAAAAATCTCGATTTTTAGCAGCCATACCTACCGTTTACAATGATGAAGTGTCAGTATGCTTGTCATAGAAAAAATGCCTTTTATGTCCTTTAACAAAGAGAATCTCATCTCTATTTCCATATTGTTAGAGTACCTCTCTATTGAGGTTTATAAACAAGACATGCTTGCACTTTCATCAAAAATGCAAGCAATTTTCCATGACAATAACTTTCGATATGAATATAGTCGTTTACAATATCTGCAAAAAAAATACAAGATAAATTCTACACTCCTAGTCATTAAAATTGGCAATGAGCTCCAAACAATACGGGTATTTGAAAAAATAGAGCGTATTTTACGTTCTCTTGATATTGTCATTCAGACAAAATACAAAGATAAATATTACCTCGTTGTTCTCTTTCCACTTAATGAACAAGCCGTTGCTCTTGGCTTTTTAAACAGACTGCTATACAATCTAAAAAATGAAAAGGACAAACATTTTGAGTATATGACCTTTGGTATTGCCCAAGAGAATCTCCTTTATCAGTATATAACAGATGATTACCATGAATAGTATTTTTTCTTTTTACACAGAACATTTTTACCTCTTGCTCATAATTCACCTCCTTATTAGCTTTCTACTGGCACTTTTTATCTCTCAATATGCCACAAAACGCTTTCGTACAGAATGTAAAACAGACAAATATAGACTTCAAGCTATCAAGGATGCAAGTCTTTTTTATACACTTCTTTTTCAAGCCTCTTTGCATAAGAACAATCGATTTACTCTATTTCTCTTTGTGATTACATTTAACATGGCTGTTCCTTTTGCCGGATATTTTTTTACTATATGGCTTTTTTGGTATATGATACATGTTCATTATCAAGCGAAGGTTGTCAATACCCATGTACTCAACCTCGATGAATTTGAAACCTCTTTTTTAAAGATAGAGAGAACCTTTGGGGAAGGCTCTATGATCAATCTTATTGAGAATATCTATATTCCAAAATCCAAAAAGATCAAGGCACTCTCCATTTTGGCAGAGAACAAATCTCCCGTTAGTCTCAGTGTCATCAAGCAGACATTGACAAGCGACGATGATGAGATCCGTCTCTTTGGCTATGCAATCTTAAACAAAAACAGAAAAGACAATCAATGACCGTATCAATAAATATCTAGAAACCATTCGCAAAGAGTCGATCAAAGGAGATGCCAGAGATGAGGCAACGGTTGCTTTCGCTGCTAAAGAACTTGCATTCTTATACTGGGAAATGGTCTATACAGAACTCTCTCACGAAAGCCTCAAAAAGAACTTTCTTACATCAGCCCTTTTGTATCTTCAAATTGCTCAAGATTTCTATATGAAAAAACTACAAGCCCTTCAAAACAATATTAGTACTAAAAAAGAGTTAGAAGAGACCTATCTTGCCTGTTCGAGTATTTTCACCCTAAAAGGGAGAATTTTTACACTCCGTCAAAACTATGAAAAGGCCCAAGAGTATTTTACTCTCGCAGAAGAGCTTATCAGCGAAAAATCAACAGCGATACTCCCTTATCTTGCAGAGGTCTATTATATTACTAAACGCTACTCTATCGTGCGCTCCATACTCAACCATTCAAAAGAGCTTGCCTTGAATCCAAAACTCTATCCTGTCATTAAACAGTGGGAGAGCTCTCATGTCTGAGCATTTTCCTAAAAGTTCACAGGTAGATATCATGCTTTTCTCCGAAGGAACCTATCCTTATGTCAAAGGCGGTGTTTCAAGCTGGCTGCTTCAGCTGATGCAGGGACTTCCGGAGTTTACGTTCGGTGTCTGTTTTATTGGTGCCACACCCTATGTCAATGGCAAAAAAATGGAAGTCTGCTATGAATTTCCTCCTAACCTTAAACATCTTGAAGTGCACTATCTCTTTGATAAAGATGCAACAAATACAACACCTTCAAAGCGTAAAGGAAACAAAGAGGGTTTCAAAGCTATCAGAAAACTGCACCTATCTCTGACAACGCAAAGAGGGCAGCTTCCGGAGATGCTGCAAAATATTGACTTCTATTTTCAAGATGTTCCGTTTGAAGATTTTCTCTACTCCCAAGAGGCTTGGAAATTCATCAATGAACTCTACATGAAAAATGCTCCGGATATCCCTTTTATAGATTACTTCTTGACAGTAAGAAACATTCATAAACCTATATGGATACTAGCAAAAATAGTCAAAGGACTACCCTCTGCAAAAATATTTCACTCTCCCTCAACAGGCTATGCCGGTTTTCTTGGCGCACTCTCATCCTATACTACAAAACGACCATTCATTCTTACCGAACACGGAATATATACCCGTGAAAGAAAAATAGATATGCTCTCGGCTGATTGGATCGAGTATAAAAAGCCAACACTGCTACAGCAGCCTGAAGAATACAACTATATAAAAAAGATGTGGGTAGAGTTCTTTGACAAGATAGGACTTTTTTGTTACTACCGTGCCAACCATATTCTCTCACTCTATAGAGGAGCACAAAAGATCCAAATAGCCCTTGGTGCTCCAGAAGCACGATGCGATATTATCCCAAACGGTGTTGATGTTGCAAGGTTGATGCAAACTATAACACTTCGAAAAGATCCACCAAAGCCCATTA
>VCAX01000017.1 GCA_013607665.1 Campylobacterota bacterium
GAGCTTAGCGAAGGTATGACACTTTATGGACAAGGTGAAGATGGTTCAACTGTACAAGTTACAGTGAAAGAGATCAAGGATGACTCAGTAGTTATTGATTTCAATCACCCTTTAGCTGGAAAAGATTTAATGTTTACAGTTACACTGAACAATGTGAGAGATGCATCTGCTGAAGAAGCTATGACAGGTGTTCCGGCTGAAAACAAACAAGAAGATGACGGATGCTGTTCAACTGGCGGCGGTTGTGGATGCAACTAGTTTTATAACTGAATCTTCTGCCTCAATTGCGGCAAAGAAAACAGCTACTCTTTTAAAAACACTTAGTGTAAATGCCCTTATTATGGGAGAGAGTGGCGTAGGAAAAAGAGCATTGGCCTCTTTTGTCCTGCCTGATGCACCCATTGTGGACGCATCCAACTTTGATGAACTCTTAGCTGCATTAGAGAGTTCACAAGAGTTGATAATCGCAAATATAGACAACTCCCCAAATTTAAACAGAGTAATCGATACGATCAAAGAGAAAAAAGTTCGTGTAATTGCAACATCGAAACAGCTTTTTTCCAATAGAATGATTGATGATCTTTTTAGTGTTAAATTTGACATTCCACCACTGCGTGAGCGACTTGAAGATGTGGATTTTTTAATACGAAAATTTACAAAAGAAGCAGCAACGCTTTTTGGTGGTGATGAAAATTTCAATATTGAAAATTTCAAACCGGATCTATCTAAAAATGCTAAGTCACTACGCAGACAGGTGATGATAAATTATCTTTTACAAGATATTACTGATAATGATTTAATGGATATTATAGAGCACTATCTCTATGAAAAATTGGGTTCTAATAGTGATTATAGAAACTTTTTGTACCTTTATGAAGTTCCACTTATTCGTGGAGGCTTGAAAAAGTTTAAGTCACAGCTGCAATTAGCAGATAAATTGGGACTCAATAGAAATACATTACGAAAAAAAATAACGGAAAACAAACAATACTTAGGAGACTAGATGAGTAAAATAGCAATGATTTTTGCAGGGCAGGGAAGTCAGGCAGTTGGAATGGGAAAAGATTTTTATGAGAACTCAGAGCTTGCGCGTGAGATGTTTGCAAAAGCGAGTGAGAGAATTGGTGTTGATTTTAAAGAGATAATTTTTGAGGAAAATGAGAAACTAGAACAGACTGCTTATACGCAGCCGGCGATTCTTTTAGTGCAGATGATTGCATACAAACTTTTTAAAGAGACATGCCCTGATGTAAAAGCGGAGCTTTTTTTAGGACACTCTTTAGGTGAGTTTTCTGCTTTATGTGCTGCAAGTGCTATTGATTATGTTGATGCGGTTGAACTTGTACATAAACGTGGTGCGTATATGCAAGAGGCGTGTGACACTATTGAAGCGGGAATGATGGCAATTGTCGGTCTTGATGATGCTAGTGTAGAAAAAATCTGTGCAGATGCACAGGCAGAGGGTAAAAAAGTATGGCCTGCAAACTATAATCAAGATGGGCAGCTTGTTGTTGCGGGTATGAAATCTGATCTTGTATCGTTAGAGCAGACTTTTAAAGATGCCGGAGCCAAACGTGCCTTGTTGTTAAATATGTCAGTGGCATCTCACTGTGATATTTTAGCACCTGCGCAAGAGCCGTTTGCCAAGTTAATGGAAAAATACATCACAGATGACTTTGAAGCACCGGTTATTTCAAATGTAACAACAAAACCATACAGTACAAAAGCCGAAGCGGTAGAGCTTTTAAAAGAGCAGCTTGTAAAACCTGTAAAATATAAACAGTCAATTCAAGCAATTGCTCCTGATGTTGATATGGCAATTGAGTTTGGAAATGGTGTCGTACTCAAAGGGCTTAACAGAAGAATAGCTAAAGATCTTAAAACACTCAACATCTCTGATATGGCATCTTTGGAAAAAGTAAAAGAGGAAGTCTGCTCATAGTATGAGAGTGACACTTGCGCAGACTTCACCAAAGTTAAGTCGTTCAAATCTGAACGATATCATTGAAATTGCCAAAGAGAACAAAGGCTCAGCAGATCTGATTGTATTCCCTGAACTTGCTTTGAGTGGATACTTGTTGCAGGATAAGCTGCGTGAGGATGCGTGGCATGAAGAGGAACTTAAAGAGCTTGCAGAGTTGAGTCATGAGCTTGATATAGCTGTTGGCGCTGCTATGCGTGATGGAGAGTTGTTTCGTAACTGCGGACTCTATTTTTCAAAAGGGAAACTCATTGCCAAACATATAAAAGTGCATCTTCCAAATTATGGAATGTTTGAAGAGGCACGCTATTTTGAAGGTGGTGAGAAATTTGAAGCTTTTGAGGTAGACACAAAACGAGTTTCACTGCTCGTATGTGAAGACCTTTGGCATAAAGAAGTACATCAGGAGCTTATGAGATTGAATCCTGATGTCATCATTGCACATGTCGCTTCACCTGCGCGTGGTTTTACTGAAGATGGCTTGGAAATTGAGCAGAAGTGGTATGCGATTATTCAAACAGTTGCAAAAGAGTGTAATGCAAAACTTCTTTTTGTAAACCGTGTCGGTTTTGAAGACGGACTTGGATTTTGGGGTGGAAGTTGTGTTGTTGATAACAATGGAGAGATACTAAAAAAACTGCCAAAATTCAAAAAGATAATAGAGACAGTAGAAATATAAGGAAGAGAATGAAAATAGCGATAATGGGTGCAATGCCTGAAGAAGTAGCACCAATTTTAGAGCGTCTTGATGATGTACAAGAGGTAAATTATGTAAAAAACAAGTACTACAAGGCAAAATATAAAAATATCGATGTTGTTGTAGCGTACTCTAAAATAGGAAAGGTCTTCTCAACACTTACGGCAACAACAATGTTGGAACTTTTTGCCTGTGATGTACTGCTTTTTACAGGGGTTGCCGGAGCAGTGAATTCTGAGCTTAAAATTGGTGATCTTGTAGTGGCGAATAAACTTGCACAGCATGATCTCGACATCACGATCTTTGGTCATCCACATGGTTATGTTCCAGAAGGTAGTGTTTATGTTGAAGCTGACAGAGATTTGATAGCTTTGAGTAGGATGGTCGCTTCGGAGATGGGCGTAAAAGTCAAAGAGGGTATTATCGCAACGGGTGATCAGTTTATTGCTTCAGAAGAGAAGAAGAACTTTATAGCTGAGACCTTTCAGGCTGATGCTTTGGAAATGGAAGGAGCGAGTGTAGCAGTTGTATGTGATGCACTCGGAGTTCCTTTTTTCATTCTTCGTTCCATCAGTGATTCTGCAGATATGGATGCAGGTTTTAATTTTGAAGAGTTTGTTGAGAGCTCTGCAAAAGTGAGTGCTGAGTTTTTGATGAAAATGGTTGACAGGTTAGCACAAGCATAATGGGTATAAAACTCTCTAAAAAGATCATGTCTAAACTTGGTAAGACAAATGCTGAGTTTGGACTCATAGAAGAGGGCGATAAGATACTTGTAGGACTTAGCGGCGGGAAAGATTCGCTTACTATGATTCATGCGATGAAAGAGCAGCAACGCCGTGCTCCATTTAAGTTCGAGTTCTTGGCAGTGACCATTAGTTACGGTATGGGTGAGAATTTTGATAATTTAACTGCGCACTGCAAGGAGTATGACATTCCTCATATTGTCCATGAGACAAATACATACGATCTTGCAAAAGAGAAGATTCGCAAGAACTCCTCTTTTTGTTCCTTTTTCTCACGCATGAGAAGAGGCTATCTCTACTCTGTTGCCAAAGAGCATGGCTGTAATAAAGTCGCTTTAGGACACCATATGGATGATGCGGCAGAGAGCTTTTTTATGAACTTTATCTATAATGGACAACTTAGAAGTCTTGCTCCTAAATATAAAGCCGAAAATGGTCTTATCGTTATTCGTCCGCTTATTCAGATGCGTGAGCGCCAACTGCGTGCATTTGTTGTAGATAATGGCATTGAAGCCATAGGCGATGAAGCCTGTCCTGCAATACGTTTTGATGTAAAGATGCCCTATGCCAGAGCGAAGATGAAAGATATGCTTGCAGATTTGGAAAAAGAGCATCCACAACTCTTTACATCACTCAATGCCGCTTTTAAAAATATCTCCGCTGAGAGTTTTTTTGATAAGGAAAAGTTTTCTTTATAAAAGGGCATTTTCATCATAAATAACAGCAGTTCCTGCAAGCAGATCATGCAGGGCACGTTTGTCTTTTCTAAAAGCAACCATAAAAAAGCCTATACCAAAGAGCAGTATAGATGGTATATAGCCCAAAGAGCGGGTAATTGCCTGTTTATTGGTTATATCTTTGAATGTTTTGGCATCTACAATCTTAATATGCACGAATTTTTTTCCGGGTGTCGCACCGCGCCACTTATCCCAAAAAAGTATAGCGACAATAAGTACAGAAAACTCAAAAACAAGTTCCCAGCGAAAAGAGGTCTGGGGTTGATTGTCAAGTGCGTGGGGATTGCCGCTCATGGCCATTTGCAGATTTTGCTGATACTGTGCAAAGTCAAACCATTGACCGCCGCTGATAAAATAGATAAGAATACCAAGAGGCAGAGCGAGAAAAAGTGTGTCTAAAAATGAAGCGATAAAGCGGATCCAAAAACCCGCATATCGAACTTCCTGACTAGACATGATAGTTTGGAGCTTCCTGTGTAATGATTACGTCGTGAACGTGAGACTCTTTAAGACCTGCGGATGTGATCTCAACAAATTCTGCTTTGTCCCAGAACGCTTCGATGCTTTCACTGCCGCAATATCCCATAGAAGAGCGAAGGCCTCCCATCATCTGATGCACGATTCCGGCAATAGAGCCTCTAAAAGGTACACGTCCTTCAATTCCTTCAGGAACGAGTTTATCTGCCGCTGTTCCCTCTTGGAAATATCTGTCGTTTGAACCTTTTTGCATTGCACCGATACTCCCCATACCACGGTATGATTTGTATTGACGCCCTTGAAACATTATAGTCTCACCCGGAGACTCTTCAGTTCCCGCCAAAAGACTTCCTGCCATGATGCAGCTCGCTCCGACAGCCAGTGCTTTTGCAATATCTCCAGAGTATTTGATTCCACCATCGGCAATAACAGGGATACCATGTTTGCGCGCAGCACTTGCACATTCATCGATAGCTGAGATCTGTGGAACACCAACACCGGCAACGATACGAGTAGTACAGATAGAACCAGGGCCAATACCTACTTTTACTGCATCTACACCTGCATCAATAAGTGCTTCTGTCGCTTCAGCTGTTGCAATGTTCCCTGCTATAACATCTACTTCAAGTGTCTCTTTGATCTTGCGAACAGTGTCTAAGATACCCTTAGAGTGTCCATGTGCAGAGTCAAGAACAAGCACATCGGCACCTGCATCTACAAGCGCTTTTGCTCTGTCCATCTGCCCAACACCAATAGCCGCTCCAACACGAAGACGACCGAAGTCATCTTTATTGGAATCTGGATATTCAATACGTTTTTTGATATCTTTAATAGTAACGAGACCTTTTAAAAAACCTTCTTCATCAACAATAGGAAGCTTTTCAATTTTGTTTTTATGCATGATATCCGCTGCATCATCAAGGCTGATACCTTTTTTGGCAGTAATAAGCGGCATTTTACTCATAACTTCATCTGCACGTTTACGCATATCTTTTTCAAAACGCATATCGCGATTGGTCAAAATACCAAGGAGTTTATTGTGCCCATCGACAACAGGGACACCAGAGATCTTGAATTCACGCATCAATGCTTCGGCATCTGCAAGTGTCGCATCTGGGTGTACATAAATTGGGTCTATGATGATACCACTTTCAGATTTCTTTACTTTTTTAACCTGCTTACATTGTGTTTCGATGTTCATATTTTTATGGATAATACCGATACCGCCAAGTCTAGCCATAGCGATTGCAGCACGATACTCCGTTACTGTGTCCATAGCGGCTGAAACCATAGGGATTTTCAAACTGATATTTTTTGTTAATTTTGTTTCTAATGATACTTCTTTTGGAAGAACTTCGGAATACTGAGGTACTAAAAGTACATCTTCAAATGTTAGGGCGCGTTTACGAATTCTCATGGTCATCCTTTAAAATTTGTGGATTATACCTCTTTTGTGGTTAAAAAGAGGTAAAATCTATAAACATAAATTGAGAAAGAAAGATAATAATTATCACTAATATAAATGGAAATATATGGCTTTTAAATACCCATGGCTGTATACCAAAAAAGACTTGATTGACACCACGAAATCCAAGCCATAGTCCTAAAAATGCTTTAATTGAGAGTGCGATTTGAAAAGTTGAGAGTCCATCAGGACTGATCTCTCCAAAAACCTGTGTAAAAAGGTACATACCAGAGAGAACCGCAACAATAAGTGCTTTTGGAACAACTTTACGTACATGCATCATAATTGCTTCGCGTGCTTTTGTGTGCTCTTCTTCACTTAAGGTCTGTTTCATTTTGGACATAAAGAGATTATCGGTAAATAAAAAACCACCATAGACAAAGACGGCAAAAATATGGATGGTATGAACGATTGTATAGAGCATTATTTCTCTTTTTTAGGCATTTTTCTAAAGAGGTGATAGTTTTCAGCCTCTAGCATATCTTCGACATATCCGGCAACACATTTTGTACAGTTTGTCCAAATTCCAGAAGGCAGACGTACTTCAAGCTTTTTCTTCTCACGCAACTTAATAATCTTTTTTGGTGAAAGCACTTTTGTAACAGGTGCAAAGTCAACATCAGTGAGGTCAATGTCTTTTTTGTAATAAAGTGTCTGTTTTTTGAAGTTTCCCCAGCCGGGTACACCATCTTCAGTGTATGGAACTTCATAACCGTTTTTAAACTGTACCATTATTTTGTAGTGCGAATCGTCAAAAACCTGTGTAATCTTTCCTTCACCAAAAACAAGTCCATAAACTTTTTTGCCTTCTTTCGCTTTGCTGAAATATGCCATAACTTTCTCCTTTTTTAAAATAGTACTGCAATTTTATTGCAATACGATTACATTAATTGTAAGCGACTGTTTTTTCCAATGAAAGTGCTCCATCAAAAAGTGTCTGTTCATCATACGCTTTTGCGATAAGCTGCAGACCGACTGGCATTCCTTCACTATTTTTCATGATTGGCAGTGAAATGGCAGGCAGACCCGCAAGGTTGACACTGATAGTATAGATGTCGCTTAAGTACATATCCATTGGGTTCGCAAGTTCTCCAAACTTCGGTGCTACACTCGGTGCGACCGGTGAGAGAACCAAGTCAACCTCTTGGAAAATTTTAGCATATTCATCTTTAATGATATGACGTGTCTTTTGTGCTTTTACATAGTATGCTTCGTAATATCCACTTGAGAGAACGAAGTTCCCAAGCAAGATACGGCGTTTGACTTCATCTCCAAAGCCTTCGCTTCTTGTGTTGTAGTAAGTCTCTTCAAGATTTTTTCCCTCGACGCGGTTACCATAGCGGATTCCGTCATAACGACCAAGGTTTGTTGTTGCTTCGGCTGTTGCTGTAATGTAGTAAGCAGAGATATCATATTTCGCATCCATCATCTCACACTCAACGATTGTGTGTCCTGCAGCTTTGAGCGCATCAATCGCTTTCGCATAAGCATCTTTGACATCTTGACTTGCATTTTCTATGTATTTTGGCAGTATTGCAATAGTAAGTTTTCTCTCTGCATTAAGATTTGCAAGGACTTTGTCATCTTTTTGTGCATTTGTCGAATCTTTTGTATCGCTGCCGCTGATGATGTCATATAAAATTGCGGCATCTTCAACATTTTGTGTCATTGGACCGATTTGATCGAGGCTAGAAGCATATGCTCCAAGTCCATAACGGCTCACACGACCATATGTCGGTTTCATTCCGACAATGCCACAATAAGCTGCAGGCTGGCGAATAGAACCACCGGTATCACTTCCAAGTGCTGCTATGGCAAGACCGGCACCAACTGCTGCAGCAGACCCACCGGAACTTCCACCCGGAACTCTGTCACTTGCGTGAGGGTTTTGTGTTTTACCATAGAAACTTGACTCCGTTGTTGATCCCATGGCGAATTCATCCATATTTGTTCTACCAAATGGAGCAAGTCCCGCTGCTTGCATCTTTTCAATGACAGTTGCATTGTAAGGAGCGATGTAGCCTTGCAGGATTTTACTGCCTGAAGTTACAGACCAATCTTTTACTTGAATATTGTCTTTAATGGCAATAGGCACACCCTCGCCAACACTCATAACATCAATGTAAGCATTGAGTTCTTTGTTGTTTTCGATCTTTGTCTTGAGCTCTTGTTTAAAATCATTGAGTGCATCTTTGCTTAGTGTAAGTGCTTCTTTTAATGTGATCACGATCTTTCCTTCTTAAACTTTTTGACTAAAAATATACCAATACCGATAACAACAAATATTGCAGCAACTGTTTGCACAATAAAAGAGAATTGCACCGGTTCACTGAAGTTAGGCATCTATAACACTTTGACAGCGTGCACAGAGACAATCTTCCTCTTTGGCTTGGAATTTCCAACAACGTGGACACTTATGTGCAGTAGCTTTTGCAATTGTAAACATATCTTCATCTACTTTAAAGCTGCCGAGAATCTCTTCTTCAGGTTTGTCTTCAAATATACCAGATACTACAAACCAATCTTCTGCATCAACTCTATCCATATCCAAAGTCTGTTTTGACTCTGTGTAGATGATAAGTTCGAGTGTAGATTTGATGATTTTCTCTTTTTTAAGCCCATCAACAACTGCACCAAAGCCTTCACGTGCTTTTGTCATATACGCTGCATCAAACGGTGCTTCTAGCTTACTAAGCGGCGTGTATGTCATATCGAAGATATCTTCGGCATCGCTTTTGATAATAGCAGGTGCATTCTCGACAATCTCATCGGCAGTATAGGTAAGAATCGGTGCCATAAGTGTAAGCAGCGTCTGTGTTATCATTGCCATGGCACTCTGACTTGCACGACGACGAGCAGAATCTTGTGCATTACAGTAGAGGTTGTCTTTTGTCATATCGATGTACATGCCGCTGAGCTCATTAACAATGAAGTTATTAAGCGTGCTCATACCATTGACGAAGTTGTATTCTGAAAACTGTTTATGTACTTCGCCAAGAACATTACTTGCTACACTGAGTATCCATTTATCAAGATCACCCATCGCTTCAACCGGAGTTAAACTCTCAAGATCATTGATATTTGCAAGCATAATTCTAAAAGTATTTCTCAGTTTTCTATAGTTTTCTGCAGTCTGTTTTAAAATGCCTTGAGAAATTTTCAAATCTCCCTGATAATCAGAAGAAGCAACCCACAGACGAAGAATCTCACTTCCAAACTCTTTGAGGACTTTTTCCGGTGCGATGACATTGCCTTTTGACTTGGACATTTTCTCACCTTTTTCATCTACTGTAAAGCCATGTGTCAACACCCCTCTGTAAGGTGCTTGATGCTGCACTGTAGATGATAAGAAGAGTGAAGACTGGAACCAGCCGCGATGCTGATCACTTCCCTCTACATATAAGTCAGCCGGATACTCTCCTGCATCGTAGTTGCGTGATTTAAGAACTGAGTTCCATGTTGAACCTGAATCAAACCATACATCTAAGATGTCATTTACTTTTTCAAGCTCTTCTGGTTTATAGCCGCTTCCAGTGTAGAGCAGTTCGGCAATATCCACAGAGTACCACGCATCGCTTCCCTGCATCTCAAAGATCATCGCAACGAAGTTAAGCACTTTTTCATCGAGCAGTACTTCTCCAGTTGCTTTGACTCTGAAAAATGCAATAGGAACACCCCAGTCACGCTGGCGTGAGATACACCAGTCCGGACGATTTTCAACCATAGAAGTAAGACGTTTGCGACCAGTCTCTGGAATGAATTTTGTCTTTTTGACTTCATCGAGTGCGATCTCACGCAGCGTTTTTTGCTCACCTTCAGGAGTGCCGTCAACAGAGATAAACCACTGTTTTGTCGCACGATAGATAAGCGGTGTATGGCTTCTCCAGCAGTGTGGATAGGAGTGCATAAACTTGTCGACTTTAAGTACTGCATCGCCCATAAGCTCAATTAAATCTTCATTTGATTTAAAGATGTGACGACCGACAAACTCCTCGGCATTTGGAATGAGCTTCTCACGCACGATTGTTGCATCATAGCATCCTGTCTCATCGACCGGCATAACAACATCGAGACCATAGACAAGCCCGACACGGTAGTCATCTTCACCATGACCCGGTGCTGTATGGACACAACCTGTTCCATTATCGACAAGGACATGCTCACCGAGAACGAGACGCGATTCTCTGCCGTTAAGCGGATTGATAGCGATGAGGTTTTCAAATGCTTTTGCATCGAACTCCTGTGCAATACTGCCACTGAGCACGCCACTCTCTACGAGTGAATTGAGCAGCTCTTTGGCAACGATGTAACCATCTGTTGTAAGCACGTACTTCTCATTTGGATTGAGTGAAATTCCCGTATTTGCCGGAATTGTCCAAGGTGTCGTTGTCCAAATAACAGGTGCAGCTTTTGTCGATTTGTCGAGTCCGAGTTTCTCTTTTGCATCGTCACTCAACTCAAAAGCGATAAAGATAGAGTAGTCCTCTTTATCTTCATATTCCACTTCTGCTTCAGCAAGTGCAGTGCGCTCTGCCCATGACCAAAAAACAGGTTTGCTGCGCTCAATAAGCAGTCCTTTTTTAGCTACATTACAGAGCGTACGGAAAATGTTTGCTTCAAATTTATAATCCATCGTGACATACGGCTTTTCCCAGTCTGCAATGATTCCGAGCGTTTTAAACTCATCTCTTTGGATATCTACGAACTTCGCAGCGTGCTCACGACAGAGTTTTCGAATCTCGGCAGTTTCAAGCTGCTCTTTTTTCTTTTTACCACCGAGTTTTTTCTCGACCTGCTGCTCAATTGGAAGCCCGTGACAGTCCCAGCCTGGAGTAAAACGGACAGATTTTCCATTGAAATAGTTGTGTTTTATGATGATATCTTTGAGAACTTTATTCAGTGCGTGACCAATGTGAATGTGTCCATTTGCATACGGAGGTCCGTCATGTAGTGTAAAGCTCTCGGCTCCGGCACGATTGGCTTTCATTTTATGATAAATTTTCTTTTTATCCCATGCTGCGTAGCGTTTTGGTTCATTGTTGATAAGATTGCCACGCATAGCAAACGAAGTTGTTGGTAAAAGTAGTGTCTCTTTGTAATCCATAGATACCTCAATTTAAAAAGTTTTGGATTATAGCTTTAATCTGTTTAAAAGCTTATAAAAGTGTTATAATGCCATAAACACATCCTCAAAGTAAGGACATAAAAGTATGAAACTGCATCTCATATTTATTGGCAATAAATTTATATACAATGAAGCACTCAAAGAGTATGTTTTTAGAACTGTTCAAAAAGATACGAAGTTTATCGACAGTGTGACATATTTTAAAGAGAGCGACAACTCTCTCTTTTTGTACCTTGAAAAGGAACTCAACAGTAATGATAAAATCATTATCGTAAGCAATAAGCAAAACTTCTCAACTGTCGGCAAGGTAATTTGTACCGTTATAGAAGATAATCAAGTGCTTAAAGAGGGCATGCTTATACCGCAAAAGGCGACACTCTATGAAGAGCGATCTTATCTGCTTGAATATAAAGGTGCCATAGTGAATGTTATGAACATTGATGAGGGTGAAAAGATGCCGCAGATTCTTATTCAAAGCATGGAGACAAAAGCGACAATACATGTCTTTGAAGAGCAAAAAGAGGATATTATGAGCATTTTAAATCCGCTTGCTCAGACTTATGAAGTGAACTTTGGTGTCACTGCATATGTTGAAGGATGGCTGCGTGTAGATATTGACTCTAAGCGTTATGGCGATATTTCAAAATTTATTCATGCCGCGAAGCATCTTCTGCCTAAAAAACTTATTGCCTCGGCAAATATTGTAGAACATATTATTGAGAGGCTTTCAAATGCAGGTAAAAAGGTCAGTTTTGCAGAGAGTTGCACAGGAGGACTGCTGAGTTACTATTTTACAAAACACAACGGAGCATCAAAGATACTTGAGGGCTCCTTAGTGACATACTCCAATGCACTCAAAGAGAACTGGCTTGCAGTTGGAGGAGATACGTTGCAGCGTGTCGGTGCAGTCTCTGCTGAGGTTATTGAAGAGATGAGTGAGGGTGTGCTCAATGTCAGTCACGCAGACTATGCACTCTCAGTCAGCGGCATTGCAGGGGATACGGGAGGCACACAGGAGAAACCTGTCGGCACTGTTTACATAGGTGCCAGAAGTAAATATGCGCATGTGGAAAAACATTTGCACTTTAATGGCGATAGAAACTACGTTCAGCATCAAAGCGCTATGATGGCAATAAAAATGCTGCTTTTGATTGACAAAGAGACATTTTTTTAAATTTATCTGGATTTTTCTTGACATATAAAATTGATTTGTCTATAATTTCGACCTCTTAACACCAAGAGGAAAATGTCTCGTTAGCTCAGCTGGTAGAGCACGTCACTTTTAATGATGTGGCCGATGGTTCGAATCCATCACGGGACACCATTTTTAAACTAAATATGCGGTGGTAGTTCAGTTGGTTAGAATACCTGCCTGTCACGCAGGGGGTCGCGAGTTCGAGTCTCGTCCACCGCGCCATTTTTAGTTTAGATGGGCGCTTAGCTCAGTTGGTAGAGCGCTACCCTTACAAGGTAGATGTCACTGGTTCGAGCCCAGTAGTGCCCACCATTTGTTAAAAACCTTTTGTTTTAATGAAAGATAATGACCCTTTCGTCTAGTGGCCAAGGACACTATCACTTCATGGTAGTAACAGAGGTTCAAATCCTTTAGGGGTCGCCAATAATGGTGTTTTTATTTCCCATTTTTATGGGCGCTTAGCTCAGTTGGTAGAGCGCTACCCTTACAAGGTAGATGTCACTGGTTCGAGTCCAGTAGTGCCCACCATAATTTTAGAGTGCGGTGGTAGTTCAGTTGGTTAGAATACCTGCCTGTCACGCAGGGGGTCGCGAGTTCGAGTCTCGTCCACCGCGCCACTCTTTTTTTAAAACTTCCCTATAGAAAACTTTTTGTCCCACTTTTATCGTACAGATCTTTATAACGAAATGTGATGAGGTTTTGCATGATTGCAAAGAGAATTATAAAATTTAAAAAACTACTTCCTCCGTATGAAAACATAGGCAATGGTACACCGACGACAGGTGCATAGCTAATTGTCATGGCAATATTGACTCCCATATAGATAAAGATCATAAAAGAGATGGCAACCGTTACGACTTTGATGTAGTAGTCCTTATTAAATATTGCCAAGCTCAGAAGATGCAGTATAAGCAAGGCGTAAATAGTAATGAGAAGAAGTGCCCCTAAAAACCCTGTTCGCTCTACGACAAAAGCAAAGATGAAATCACTTGTAGCAATAGGAAGAAATTTCATCTGTGTCTGCGTGGCATTCTCTTTGTCCTTACCGTTCCAGCCTCCAGAACCGATTGCGATGATGGACTGTTGCACATGATAGGAGGGTTTTTCACTCAAAAAATCTTTGATTCTTGTCTTTTGATAATCATGCAGCCCGTATTGATAAACAAGGGGGGAGATAAGCAAGATAGCGGCAACTATGCTTGCTACTATTTTCCAGTAGATGCCTACAAAGAACAAAACACCATAGCCAATGAGCAAAAGAACAAGAGCAGTACCCAAATCAGGCTCTTTTGCTATAAGAATAAAAGGAAGCAAGATGTAAAAGCTGATTTTTAGAAACTCTTTGAGTCTGTAGCCGTTGCGTGGAGGCGGATTTTTGTTTATGAGGTACGCAAGCATTAAAATAAGTGCAGGCTTTACAAATTCAGAAGGCTGAATGGTTGCATCGATAAAAGGGATGTCGATCCATCGCTGTGCCCCAAGGCGAGAGTGCCCAAAAAACTCAACGGCTAAAAGCAGTAATATATTGCCCCAGTAAATAAAAGGGATAAGCCAGCTCATACGTCTGATAGGAAGAATAAAAACAACAAGAAAAGCTAAAGAGGCTACACCTACATAGGCAAGCTGCTTTTGTGCCAAGGCAGGAACCGCTTCACCTATGAGCCAATTGGACATAATGATAAGAGGAATGATAAGAATGATAGAAAGAAAGTCAAATTGTGATAAAATACTCTTATCAAATCTCCACAAGTTTGTAACTCCAAAATAAAATTACATGATTGTATCATAAAGGGTCAACAAAATGTTAAATATAGAAGAATATCTCTGCCAAAAGAGTGAGCGCTTGGACACTTTTCTTGCAAGTAAGCTGGAACAAACCCGTTCTCAAGTTGCGACACTTATTAAAAATGATGCAGTTTTTGTGGATGAGAAAAAGGTTTCAAGACCGGGTGTGAAGCTAAAAGAGGGGCAGAAAATTCGTGTAGAGTTTCCAGAGATTAAAGAATCCTCTGCAAAAGAGGTGGATTTTGATGTAGAAGTTCTGTACGAAGATGAAGATGTGCTGGTTATCAATAAACCAAGTGGAGTGACTGTGCATCCTGCACCGAGCGTAAAAGAAGCTACTTTGGTAGATTGGCTCAAGCACAAAGGAGTGCGGCTCTCTACAATCAGCGGTGAAGAGCGTCATGGTATTGTGCATCGTTTAGACAAAGGAACAAGCGGGGCAATGGTTGTTGCAAAGAACAATGAAGCCCATGAATTTCTCTCCAAACAGTTGCAAGATAAAAGTATGGGGAGATATTATATTGCGCTTGTTATCCCTCCGTTAAAAGAAGATGTTACAATTATAGAATCAAACATAGGGCGCAGTGCTCATAATCGTTTGAAAATGGCATCGGGGCTTGAGCATGGAAAACATGCGAAGACGATGTTTAAACATTTAGCACTTGACAGCGATGAAAAGGTACAGCTTGTAGCATGTAAACTCTTTACTGGAAGAACACATCAGATCCGTGTTCATCTTGAGAGCATAAACCGTCATATTTTAGGTGATCATATTTATGGTTTGACCCCTAAACAAGAGAAGGCGGAATGTATTTTGCTACATGCTTATTTATTATACTTTATTCATCCAACAACGAAAGAAAAACTCTATTTCAAGGCAGATTTCGACACTGTAATGGAAGAGACAATAGAGAAAAAATTTGATATGGAGATTTTAAATGAAGTTATCACTTCTGAGTACATTATTCGCAGCTTCCCTGCTGCTATTTAGCGGTTGTACCGAATTAACACCGACACCAAAAGAAAAAATTGCTGTAGACGCTACACTGCCTACTGTAAGTTTGACAAAAAACGGCATCATTACGGATATGAAGACGGTTGCATTTGAATGGAAAAGCATCAGTGACCCAAGAGTAGAAGGAATTTATGTCTATAAAAAATCTTCAAAGAACAAAGATGCAAAAGAGTTGGAATATTATGATACGATAGATACTCGCTACTCTACGCATTATGTAGACCGTGATGTAGTGCCTGACACGAAGTACAGCTATGCATTTCGAGTTTTTACAAAGAACGCACAGGGAGTAAACTCCAAGGTCTTTGTTGTCAATACTCTGCCTGTACTGCAGTCTGTCTCATGGATTCACTCTATTGGAGGTCTTCCAAGAATTGCCAAGGTTATTTGGAGACCACATGTGAGCGAAAGAGTGGATTCGTATATTATTGAGAGAAAGACCTTTGAAGACAAAGAGTGGAAAAAGATTGATGAGCTGAGTGGAAGACTCAATGCTGAGTACATAGATACAGATCTTGAGGATAATTATGTCTATATGTATAGAATCAGAGTAAAAACTTATGATGGAATCATCTCTACACCTTCTCAAATTGTAAAATCTGTCACAAAACCACTGCCAAAAGGTGTGCAAAAAATAGAAGCGACAAAAAATCTACCAAAAGAGATAAAAATCAAATGGACGCCATCGACACAAAAAGATTTTGAGCGTTACTATCTTTACCGTTCAGAAGATATAGATGGTGCTTATGAACTCATAGCAAAACTTTACAATCCTCAATTTAGCGATAAAATCAATGAAGATGGGAAAACTTATTTTTATAGAGTCAGTGTTGTTGATAAAGATGGACTAGAGAGTGAGCATGAGAAAAATACCGTAATGGGAATGACTTTGGCAAAACCAAGTGCACCTGCTATTGTAGAGGCAAAAATGCTCGGATCGAAGATAGAGCTGAAATGGGGCAAAAGTGATCCAAGAACACAATCTTATATTGTCATCAAAAAAGCAAAGAAAGGTTGGTTCGATGAGGTGAAAAAAGAGTATAAAAATATTACAAAAACTCTTTTTATCGACTCTGACATTAAGCCTGATACCCTTTACAGCTATACTGTGTACAGTGTAGATGGTAATGGTATTGTCTCAAAGCCAAGCATTGAAGTGCAGATCAAAACTCCGGAATCAAAAGAGATAGAGAGTGCACCAGAAGTAAAACAGACTGAAAATGAGGTCGCACAACCTACAGCAACAAGCAAAAGCAACACAACAGTTGCACCTGCTGAAGATTTAGACCTGAATGGACTCTAATGCCACACTTGCATATTAAAGAGTTTAAAGCTGTAGATCTACCTCTTATGCAAGATGGGGTCGAATTTCGTTTTATAGCCCAAAATGCAAATCATCAGGATGAGAAGTTGATTGCAGCGAATTATGAGAATGAGGACTTCTTTTTACTGGTCAAACAAGAAGAGGGGCGGAGTCTTTTAAAAACTGATAAATTAACAAGACCTGCTTCTATATATAATGTACATAAAGCATTGCTTGCTTATGCAAAAGCTGTAGATTTAGAGATAATTGCCTCTAATGTTCCCGAGGGTAAAAAGAATGTGCATCTTCAAGAGGCAACGGCACTCAAAAAGATAGATTTTTTTGCAAAAGATTTTCCAACTGATAAAGAGGTGCGTATAGAGGTCGGTTTTGGCTCAGGGCGACACCTGCTGCACCAAGCTGCAACAAATCCTGATGTTTTGTTTATAGGTATTGAGATACATCGACCTTCAATAGAGCAGGTACTCAAGCAGGTCGTTATTCAAAAACTAGACAATGTAATGGTACTCGATTATGATGCGCGTCTTTTTATGGAGCTTGTACCCTCTAACCTCGTAGGTGCTATCTATGTTCACTTTCCCGTTCCGTGGGATAAAAAGCCGCATAGACGTGTAATATCTACCAACTTCATAAAAGAGTCACGTCGTGTGCTAAAAGTGGGTGGTACGCTTGAGTTGCGTACAGACAGTGAAAACTACTATGCTTATTCCTATGAGACATTCATAGCATTTCCAAAGATTACACTTAAAATAAATAAGAACAAAGATATTGCTGTAAGCTCAAAGTATGAAGACAGATGGAAAAAGATGGAGAAAAACATCTATGGTGTGATCATGGAAAATGATGAAATCTCGCCTGAACTGAAAATTGAGGGTGATTTTTCTTTTGCATCGGCAGAGCATCTTCCCTTAGAAACACTGTTAAATCTTCATAACAAGACGATACGCTTTGAAGGTGGTTTCATACATTTTGAGAGAGTCTATAAACTGAGTAGTGGTGTAATGTTACGCATATCAATGGGAAGTTTTGACAGACCGGAACATCTTTATCTAATCATAACAGATAATAGTCTATCATACTATCCAGCATTGCCTCTGCGTTCTCCTATCAACTTAGAGGCACATAAACATTTAGCAAAGGCAGTAAATGGATAAGGTAATCATTGCCAAAGATCTCTCTTTGGCATATTCTAGTGATGAAACGATTATAAACAAAGCCAATTTATCCATAGATTCCGGTAGTTTTGTTTTTATTACCGGTGCGAGTGGTAGTGGAAAATCGACACTGCTCAAATCTTTATATGGTGCACTCAAACCAATAGAGGGAAGTCTAGTTGTCGGCGGTGTTGAACTGCGTGGAGTCTCAAGTAAAAAACTTAATTTTCTACGCAAGCATTTAGGGATTGTTTTTCAGGACTATAAGCTTGTCAAAGAGTGGACGATTGAGAAAAATATTATGTTGCCGCTTATTATCAATGGCTATGAAAAAACAGTAACACAAAATCAGGTAGATTCACTGCTAAAGCATGTGAAACTGCGTCATCAGGCAGGAAAATATCCTTTAGAACTTAGCGGGGGTGAACAGCAGCGTGTTGCCATGGCAAGAGCTTTGGCACATAACCCTATTTTAATATTAGCTGATGAGCCGACGGGAAACTTAGATGATTACTCCTCGCAACTTATTTGGAATCTTCTTGAAGGGGCAAATGAACAGCTCAAAACGACTGTTATAGTTGTTACTCACCATATCCCAGAGACGATGAAGATCGATTACAAGCATTATCATATAGAGTTTGGAGATATCCGTGAAGTCCTTTAAAAATCATCTCTCCCTAGTTATCGCACTTTTGAGTATTCTCTTTTCGTTGCAGGTGTTTACTATAGTTGAGAGAGCCATTGATGCGTATAAGGAAAACTTGGCAAAAAATTACTCTTTAGTCGTTGTTGCACAAAAACGACTTAATATCCCAAGTCTGTTAAATGGAAACAAGCTTGTGCGTAGTGTCAATGAACTGTCTCCTGATGGTGTTATCCAAAAACTCAACAGTGGCATGAGCAAACAAAATGTAGAGCTTTTGAAATTGACATTGCCAAAATTTTACAAGCTCAAGCTAAAATATTACCCTTCTCCTAGTGAACTTGATAAACTGACAAAATCATTATTAAGAACGCAATCCATAGTTAAAGTGGAAACATTTAGCAAAACGCACGATACGACATATAAACTCTTACTGCTCTTTAAAACAGTCATTACAGTTTTCGCTTTTACCGTTATTGTTGTAACAGTGCTTCTGATCTTTAAAGAGCTGCGAATCTGGCAGTTCAAACATAATGAGAGAATGAGTATTATGGGGCTCTTTGGTGCGCCTGTATGGCTGCGTTCTGCAGTGCTCTTTCGGCTTGCAATCGTAGATGCTTTTATCGCTTCGATACTTGCATTTATACTCTTCTCTTATCTCTTGGCAATGCCATGGGTGAGAGAACAGTTTAGCAATATCGGTATTCATATCGTTATATTTGATAAAGTGTATGATTTTTTAATTATGCTTGGTATTTCTATTGTTGTTTCTATGCTTTTGGCTACTTTTATTGTGCTTGGGCATAAAGAAGAGGTATGATGCATCGTTTACTTCTACTTTTTTTATTCTTTTGTATTGCTGTTTATGCGCAAAATGACATAGATAAAAAGATAAAAAAGACAAGTTCCAAGCTTCACTCTTATAGTAGAAATTACTCAAATCTTAATAAAAAAATGGATAAAACTGCAAAGGCAATTCTCAGACAAAAAAGAGAATTGATGCAACAGGATGCGTACCTTAAAAAGTTAAAAGCAGAGCTTGAGAGCAAAGAGAGTAATTATAAGCGCAATACTAAGGAGCTTGAACTTTTAAAAGCGACACAGTTAAAACTGAAAAAAAGACAGAACAAACTTGAAGAGGAGCTAGTTTTCGTTATTGCAAAAAGTGTCTCTTTGTCTGTTGTGCTCGATCAGGAGTACCCGGCAAACGAGGAAGCACTTATTGAACTTGAAGTGCTTAAGTCTATGCTTGCAAAATCAAAAGCAAAAGCACAAGAGCTGAGTCAACTTTTCTTCCAAAATGCAAAAGTTATTGATACTTTACATCAAAAAACAAGTTCACTTGAAAAATCTATTGCATCCATAGATGCAAAAAGGAAGGAGCTCTTAGAAAAACAGGCTGCCAATAAGAAGGCATTGAAAAAACTGCAACGTGTAAAAGCTTCGTATAAAAAAGAGTTGAAAAAACTGCTCAAGCGCCAAAATACCTTGAAAAAAACACTCTCAAAGTTAAATCTGATAAAAATAGATGCAATTAAAAAAGCAAAAGAAGAGAAAGCAAGAAAAAAGGCTTTTAAACGACAAAAAATTATACTCAATGAAAACCTTCCAAAAGTAAAAAAACATGGCAGTTCTTACCAAAGTGTACGAACTATTCGTTACCGCGGACCAAAGACTATTGCTCCTCTTTACAGCTATACGATTACAAAAAAATATGGAACATATAGAGATCCGATTTATGGAATTAAAATCTTTAATGAGTCTATATCTTTAAAACCAAAACAGCCAAATGCAAAAGTAAGAACTGTATTTAACGGGAAAGTCATCTATGCAGATAATACGGCAGTACTGGATAATATTGTGATTGTAGAACATAAGAACGGGTTGCACACGATCTATGCAAATCTCTCACAAATCGCACCGGGTATCCGCAAAGGAAAAAGAGTCAAACGCGGTGCTGTGATAGGGCGAGTAAAAGATGAACTTGTATTTGAAGTAACACAAAAGAGTGCGCATATCAATCCTATACGATTATTTAGGTAGTTTTAGATATAATCGCGAAAATTTTTATAAAGAGAAGAAGTATGAAATTTATTCAAACTCGTGGAGTGGATGCAAACAAAAAGGAAAGTGTAAGCTTTTCAGAGGCGATTTTAAGTCCCATAGCATCATTTGGCGGACTGTATGTACCCCAAGAACTTCCCAATTTAGGAGAAGAATTTTTAACAAAACATAAAACATCTTCCTATAAAACTTTGGCAAAGGATATGCTTGATCGTTTTGCAATAGATATTGATTCAGAGGTTATTGATGCCGCTTTGGACCTTTATGATAAGTTTGATGATGCAAATAATCCTGTACCGGTTGTAAAGGTCAAAGAGAATCTTTATGTAAGTGAACTCTATCATGGTCCTACACGTGCTTTTAAAGATATGGCACTCCAGCCTTTTGGGGTTGTACTCTCATCAATTGCACAAAAACGCAATGAAAACTATCTTATTCTTGCTGCTACAAGTGGAGATACAGGTCCTGCAGCCTTAGAGACCTTTAAAAACCGTGCAAATGTTAAAGTCGCCTGTCTTTACCCTGATGGCGGAACAAGTGATGTACAGCGTCTGCAAATGGTGACAGAGGATGCTCCAAATTTAAAGGTTATAGGTATTAACGGTGTTTTTGATGATGCACAGAGTGCACTCAAACGTCTTTTGGCGAGTGAAACATTTAAAAAAGCACTCCAAGAAAAAGATACAAAGCTCTCTGCAGCAAACTCTGTAAACTTTGGTCGTATTATTTTTCAAATAATCTATCATATCCACTCTTATCTTGAACTTGTACGTCAAAATGCTATTACAATGGGAGAGAAAGTTTATCTCAATGTTCCATCTGGAAACTTTGGAAATGCACTCGGTGCTTACTATGCGTGGAAAATGGGACTTCCTGTGGAGAAGATTATTATCTCTTCAAATGAAAATAATGTACTTACTCGCCTTATTCGTGATGGAAAATATGACTTGCGTGAGTGTGAAGTTGTAAGTACGACTTCTCCGGCTATGGATATTTTAAAATCTTCCAATGTTGAACGGGTACTCTTTGATCTTTTTGGCTTTGAGCGAACAAAAGAGCTTATGCTAGATCTTGAAGAGAAAAATTTCTACGAATTGCGTGAGGATGAATTAACGAAATTACGTGAATGTTTTGATGCTGACTACTGTACTTCAGAAGAAGGTAAAAAGTATATTAAAGAAACATTCCAAGAATACAACTATCTGATGGACCCACATACAGCCACATGTATGAAATCTTATGAAACATGCTCAAACCCTGAGATAAAAAGTATTATCTACTCAACTGCAGAGTGGACGAAATTCTCACCGGTAATTGCCAATGCACTGACAGGAGAAGTGGATACAAAAGATATTGATGCCCTGAAGTCTATCTCAAAAGTAGCAAATCTTGAAATTCCTCCGATGATAAATGAACTTTTTACAAAAGAGATCACGCAGAAAACTATTATAGAAAAAGAAGAGATTGAGAAGGAGATACTAAAGTTTTTATAATTTTTTATATGAGCCTGATTAATAAAAAATAACATATTAAGGCATAGTTAAT